>JBJEQM010000374.1:0-4604 GCA_051881755.1 Oscillospiraceae bacterium | reverse complement strand
ATCGGTCACCATATTCCGCAAAATTACTCAGGTTATGCTCTCCAAAAATACGCCGCCGCAGTCGCGTATCCAGTATGTTGGCAGCAGGAAAAGCGCCGTATGCGCCGAGGCGGCGGAGGCTTCTATCCCCTGCTTTGCCGCCACTATCTGAGCGCGGCACTGGTGAAACTCGCTGGTTGCGATAACGATACCGCCCTCCAAGCCCAGCTGCTCCATTATCTCCTTGGAAAAGGTGATGTTTTCGTATGTATTGGTGGAGCGCTCCTCCTTGATGAGCCGCTCCGAGGCGATACCCTTTTTCGTCAGCTCGCGGTACATACACTCCGCCTCGCTTATAAGCTCGTCGTCGCCCTGTCCGCCCGAAAGTATCGCCACCATATCGGGGTCTGCGGCAAGACATTCATACGCTGCATCTATGCGCTTTGCCAGCATAAGGCTGGGCTTTTCCCCCTTTACGCGGCAGCCCAGCACCACGATGACCTTTTCGTCCGTGGGCTTTTTGCAGGCGGCGGCTATCATCTTTACCGACATGACAGCGAAAATTATTATACAAGCCGCGGCTATGACCGCCAATATAACGGCAATGACCTTAACGGGCTTATGCGCAAGCAGCGCCGCCAGTCTGCGGTGGAACAGCGTGCCTGCCGCCAGTATGCCGCAAAGCAGCATACCGATAGCATTACCCTCATTGAATATCCCCGTGAAAACAGGCGCAAGGAACACCAAAAAGCCGAGGGTAAATATAATAAAAAGGCACCATTGGAGAACAGTGCCTTTAAGCTGAACGTCAGCCATTTATTGCCTGCTTGAGGGCTCTTGCAAGCTGGTCGGGGCAGGAGGTACCTCTGCCGTTGCAGTTGATATTCTCCAGCTTTGCAATTGCGTCCTCCGCTTTCATGCCCGTTACCAGAGCGGATACGCCCTGTAAATTTCCGTGACAGCCGCCTGTAAAATTCACGCTCTTTATGGTATGGTCGTCGTCAAGCTCGATAGCGATATTGCGCGAGCAGACTCCTCTCGGTGTATAGTTAAAGTTCATTTTACATTCTCCTTTGCAGATTGATATATTGCCCGTCCGTGCTTTTTGCATACGGGACAGTCCGTTAAATATATATCCTTTATGTGCGCCGAAAATATGCAGCGCCTTATGCTCATATGGAACTCCGCTCCGCAACTTTCACAGCGGAATGTACCCTTGCTGCGCTTTGCGGCTTTGATATACAATATAACACAAAGTACGGCGAGCGCAAGCAGGATAACCATATACGGCTCCATTACAGCGAAATTCTTGCCACGCCCGACTCAACGGCAGCCTTTGCAACTGCGTCCGCAACGATAACGGCAACGTTCTTGTCGAATGCGTTGGGGAGAACGAAGTCGGCGCTGAGCTTGTCCTCGGGGACAGCCTCGGCGATAGCATACGCCGCCGCGCGCTTCATATCCTCGTTGATGTCACGCGCTCTTACTTTCAGCGCGCCTTTGAAGATACCGGGGAAAGCAACAACGTTGTTTATCTGGTTGGGGAAATCGGAGCGTCCCGTGCCCACAACGAATGCGCCTGCTTTCTTTGCCGCATCGGGCATTATCTCGGGAGTGGGGTTTGCCATTGCGAAGATAATGGACTTGTCCGCCATGGACTTTACCATTTCCTCCGATACAAGGTTGGGCTTTGATACGCCGATAAACGCGTCCGCTCCCTTTAATGCCTCCGCAAGACCGCCTCTGCGCTTGTTCTTGTTAGTTATCCTTGCCATTTCATAGTGTGAGGGATTTTTGAACTCGTCGCCGTCGCAGATGATACCTGCAAGGTCTACCATGATAATGTCGCCCATGCCCATGGAGATAAACTGCTTTGCGATAGCGCAGCCTGCCGCGCCTGCTCCGTTGATTACGAGGGTCATATCCTCAAAGCGCTTGCCCGCTACCTTTGCGGCGTTGAGCATTGCCGCCGAAGCAACGATAGCCGTGCCGTGCTGGTCGTCGTGGAAAACGGGTATATCACAGCGCTCTTTCAGCTTTTTCTCTATCTCGAAGCAGCGGGGCGCGGAGATATCCTCCAGATTGATGCCGCCAAAGCTGTAGGAAATAAGCTCAACGGTGCGGACAAACTCGTCCACATCCTTTGTATCAACGCAGATAGGGAACGCGTCAACGCCCGCAAATTCCTTGAACAGCGCGCACTTGCCCTCCATAACGGGCATTGACGCGCGAGGACCGATGTCGCCCAGACCCAGTACCGCCGTGCCGTCCGTTATAACGGCAACAAGGTTGTGACGTCTTGTCAGGTCGTAGGACAGGTCGGGGTTCTTTTCAATTTCAAGGCAGGGCTGCGCAACGCCGGGAGTGTATGCGTTGGAGAGCTGCTCGCGGTTTTCAACGGTGCAGCGTGATACTACCTCTATTTTACCTTTCCATTCATAATGCTTTTCAAGGGATGACTGCATTATATCCATTTCTTCATTGTGCTCCTTTCAATTATTGGCAAATTATTCATTATTCAATATTCATTTTTCGTTATTCAATAAAATACTATACCAAATAATTATTATAGCATATATCCTTGGACAAATTTAGTAAATAAAAATAAAATAATGTGAAATTAGGGCGCACGATGTGCGCCCCTACATTATATTATATTGATTGGCAATATTGTGTAAATGCCGTTTTATTTATCCTTTTTATTGGCAAGACGTAAGATACGGTCGATATTTTCCTTGTCGGTAACGTTGCTGCCGATATGAGTGGGCTTGGCATTGTAAAGTCCGTGGAAATCCGAGCCGCCCGTTACGATAAGGTCGTACCTTGCGGCAATTTCCAGTATCTTCTTCTGCTGCTCCTCATCGGCGGTGTAGTGGTATACCTCAACGCCGTCCAGCTTGCCTTTCTGCGCAAGCTCCTCCAGCAGTTCAAGAGAATTATAGTACACAGGGTGCGCCATGACCGCCACTCCCCTTGCGGAATGGATAAGGTCAAGGACGAAATTCACATCGGGATATTCCCTCTCCACGATACAGGAGCCTGTCTCCAGATTGAACAGCTCGTCGTTGAGCCTGCCGTAAAAATGGGTGGTGTAGCCGTAGTCGATGAGAGCGTGCATTATATGCTGCTTGAAGATACTCTTGGAGCCTGTGGCGTGCTTCATAACGCTTTCGGCGGTTATAGGATAGCGCTCCATGACGTTCTGCACCATTTCCTTGGCGCACTGCTTGCGTATATCGCACGCCTTGATGCAGATACCCTCCAGCCTGTCGGGCTTCTGCGGCGCGTAGCAAAGGATATGTACCTTGCGGTTGCGGGTCTTGTCCCATGCGGAAAGCTCAACGCCGGGGATAGTCTGTATGCCGTAGCGCTCGCCCAGTACCTTTGCGCGGCTTATGGAGGACATGGTATCGTGGTCGGTTATGGATATAAAATCGACACCTGTGCGTTTCGCCTGAACGATTATATCCTCAATTCCGAGAGAGCCGTCGGATAAGGTCGTATGGCAGTGAAGGTCACCAATCATATCTTCATCTCCTATAAAAATTATCAGTAACAATTATACCACAATTCACAGGCACATTGCAAGTACTTTTTATAAATTTTGCCGAAATTATACGAAAAATATAATATATTGGTGTATTTTAGATGAATTATTTTACAAATTTTTCCTTAAACCACACATCATTGACGGTAAATTCCCTGCCGTTGAGGTAATTGAGGACGCCGCCGTCGGTGGAAAAGACAAATTTCAGCTTGTAGGAATACAAAGCCTGCGTCTTTACTTTATATTCGCGGTTGACCTTATTTATGCCGTATTTGCCGTCGCCGAGGAGCGGACAGCCTATGTGTGCGAAATGGGCGCGTATCTGATGAGTCCTGCCCGTTTCCAGCTTGACCTCCACAAGCGCAAGCCTGCCGTCGCTTTTCAGCACGTCGTAGGTGGTGATGATGGTCTTATTTGTTGGGGTCTTTTTGTCCGACACCTTGACCGTGTTGCCGTCGGCATTTTTTTCAAGGTAGGCTTTCATTGTATCATGCTTTTTCGGCGGCACGCCCACCGTGATACAAAGATATTTCTTCTCAAGCTCCCTGTCCTTTATCTTTTGGTTGAGTATGCGCAGGGACTCGGCATTTTTTGCGGCGATGACGATACCTCCCGTGTTGCGGTCAAGACGGTTGCATAGCGCGGGCGTGAAGCTTTGCTCCGCGTCGGGGTCGTACTCGCTCTTATCGTAAAGATAGTGCAGTATGCGGTTGATGAGGGTATCAACGGTGTTTTCGTCGTCCTCGTGGACAACAAGCCCGTTTTTCTTGTCGCACAGGATAATATTGTCGTCCTCGTACACAATATTAAGTATGGGCGGCGCGGCGAGGAAATCCTTTTGTGCAGCCTCCTCGAAGAACTCGTCGTTGATGTACAGCTGCATGATGTCGCCCTCGTTCAGACGGGTGGATATTTCACAGCGCGCGCCGTTGAGTTTTATCCTTTTCATGCGTATATATTTATACATCAGGCTCTTGGGCAGTCTCGGGACGGCTTTCTGCAAAAACTTATCCACCCGCTGTCCGCTGTCGTTTTTGTTTATGGTAAATTCTTTCATTATGTTCTCCTCTTATTTTAT
>JBJEQM010000373.1:0-4617 GCA_051881755.1 Oscillospiraceae bacterium | reverse complement strand
CAAGATTGTCGGCTTGATTTTTTCCATATTTTAAATGGTGTTTAGTATAAAACAATTATTGCCGCTGTTTGTGCGGTGTTGTCTTTAGTAAAAAATGGGAGATATTGATAATATGAAGATCAGCTTTTCAACGCTTGCGTGTCCGTCGTTTTCGTGGACGGATATCTATTCCATGGCAAAAGACCTGGGATTCAACGGCATCGAGATAAGAGGTCTCGGCAGCGATATTTTTGCGGTAAAGGCGCGTCCGTTTACGGAAAAGCAGCTGCCCAAGACCGTTGCCAAGCTTAACGACCTGCAAATCGAGATACCCTGCCTTTCTTCGGGCTGCTGCATGAAATATGCCGAGAAGCTGGAGGAAAATCTTGCCGAAATATCACAGTATATCGAACTTGCGGAAAAGCTTGGCACGCCTTACGTCCGCGTGCTGGGCGACCTTGATCCCGCTCCCGACGGGGACGTGGACGACGAGGCGGTCATCGCGGGACTGAAAAAAGCGGCGGAGATCGCCGAAAAGACCACCGTGGAGATACTTGTTGAGACCAATGGCGTTTATTCCGATACCAAGCGTCTGAGACGCGTTCTGGACGCTGTAAACAGCCGCTCCGTTGCCGCGTTGTGGGATATCAACCACCCCTACCGCTTTATGGACGAGCAGCCCGAGGAGACTGTGGTAAATCTTGGTCAGTACATCAGGTTTGTCCATGCCAAAGACAGTGTTGTCAATGCCGACGGCTCAATCTCCTACAAGATGATGGGCGAGGGCACAATGCCCCTTGACAGGATATTCGGTTCGCTCAAAGCACGCGGCTATGACGGATATGTTTCTCTTGAATGGGTAAAGCGCTGGGCAAAGGAGCTTTCCGACGCAGGCATAGTTTTCCCGCAGTTCGCCAATTTTATGCGCCCCTATATCGTCCGTCACAAGCACCCGCTGCAGGAAAATCTCCGCAAAGACGGACTTTATCCATGGCCAAAGGAGCGTCTTATTGATTACACCTTTCCCGACGTCCTTGACCGTATCTGCGAGGCTTTTCCCAAGCAGTACGCTTTCCGATATACCGAGCTGGATTATACAAGAACATACCCTCAGTTCCGCGACGATGTTGACAGCTTTGCACGCTCACTTATTGCCATGGGCGTAAAGCGCGGCGACCATGTCGCTATCTGGGCGACCAACGTCCCCGCGTGGTATATCACGTTCTGGGCGGTTACAAAAATAGGCGCGGTGCTGGTAACGGTTAATACGGGATATAAGATACACGAAGCGGAGTATCTGCTGAAACAGTCCGATACACATACTCTTGTAATGATAGACAAATACAAGGATTCCAATTATATCGGCATAATGAAAGAGCTGTGTCCCGAGCTGCAGACCTGCAAGCCGGGCAAGCTTCGGTCAAAGAGACTGCCCGTGCTGAAAAATATCATAACCGTTGAGAGCAGGCAGAACGGCTGCTATACATGGGACGAAGCTATTGCGCTGGGCGAGTCGGTATCTCTCGCCGATGTTGAGGAGCGCCGCCGTCAGATAGACAAGAACGACGTCTGCAATATGCAGTATACATCGGGTACAACAGGTTTTCCCAAGGGCGTTATGCTGACTCATTATAATGTAGTGAACAACGGCAAGGCTATCGGCGACTGCATGGACCTCTCCACCGCCGACAAGCTGATGATACAGGTGCCAATGTTCCACTGCTTCGGCATGGTGCTGGCAATGACCGCCGCCATGACCCACGGCACAACAATGTGTCCCATCACCGCATTCTCCGCCAAAAAAGGTCTTGACTGCATAAACAGCGAAAAAATAACCGCTTTCCATGGCGTTCCCACCATGTTTATCGCCATGCTGGAGAATGACAACTTTCCCAAGACCGATTTCTCCCACATGAGAACGGGTATCATGGCAGGCTCGCCCTGTCCTATCAAGGTCATGAAGGACGTTATCGAAAAAATGCATATGCCCGAAATATGTATCACATACGGTCAGACCGAGGCTTCTCCCGGCTGTACCATGAGCAAGACCACCGACAGCATCGAAGCTCGCGTAAACACGGTAGGCGCGGCGATTTTCGGTGTGGAGTGCAAGATAGTAGACCCCGAAACAGGTGAGGACCTGCCCGATAACGTTGACGGCGAATTTGTCGCAAAGGGATACAATATAATGAAGGGCTACTACAAAATGCCCGAGGCGACGGCGGCGGCTATCGACGAGAACGGCTGGCTGCATACGGGCGACCTTGCAAGACGTCTCCCCGACGGCTACTATAAGATAACGGGACGTATCAAGGATATGATAATCCGCGGCGGAGAGAACATCTATCCCAAGGAGATAGAGGACTTTATCTATACTCACCCCAAGGTAAAGGACGTTCAGGTCATCGGCGTGCCCAGCAAGGATAACGGCGAGGAGATAATGGCGTGCATTATCTTAAAGGACGGCGAAGAGTGTACCGCAAACGAGATAAGGAGATACGTCATGAACCACATGGCAAGACATAAGGTGCCAAGCTACGTTGATTTTGTGGATTCGTTCCCCATGAACGCCGCAGGCAAGATACTTAAATACAAAATGCGCGAGGAAGCGGTGGAGAAGCTTAATCTGCGGAATGCCGAAAGCATTGAGACGGCGTGATATATGCGCGTTGCTGTTTTTAGTGCTTGGCGATGCTGCGCTAAATTCCGATTTATCTGTGAGATAACAAAAGCCAAAGAAGATAGCGTACTTGCTTTTGTATCGTGATTTCCTTTGATATATGCCTAATAATAACTTGCGCTTGACAAATTTATTTCTGTGTAGTATAATATAACAAGAAAGAGCGCACCGATAGACGGTCGCTCCCAATGATGATTAAAAGATTTAACCGCCAAGTTGGTAGCTGGGGCGGTTATTTCTTTTTGTGGTTGCTATGTAATACTAAACACCAATAAAAAACGGGAAAAAATCTGCGCCGAAATCCAATATATGCAAGATTGTCGGCTTGATTTTTTCCATATTTTAAATGGTGTTTAGTATAACACGGAAATGATATTACAAATGGCAATAATGAGAGTCAATGCCTCCATTAAGTCCATGCAATCACCTCCCTTTCGGGAGCAAGATTGACCGCCTACCGTTATGGTATGCTCTGTGAAGCAGTGTACCATATTTGTAGGTTTTTGTCAAGCACATATACCAAAATTTCCGCCAACCTATTGACAACCGCGGCAAAATACGGTATAATAATATAAAACAAAACCGTGACCTCAAGGGTGCGCCCGAGAGCAAACGGCACAGTATATTTCCGACGCCGAGGAGATAAGGTACGTCCTGCTCCGGGGTGAAAGATACAGCGCTTGTCCCCTTGGGGATAGTTATGCATTTTCTCGCCCGTACGTCATGTGCGGGCGTTTTCTTTTGGGAGGTTTTCATTGGAAACAAGAGTCGCTTTAATAGGTATTGTTGTGGAGGACCCGCAGTCGGTGGAGCAGCTTAATGCGCTCCTGCACAGCTACAGCAAATATATTATCGGGCGCATGGGTGTGCCCTACGAGAAGAAAAAGGTATCGGTCATCAGCGTCGCCATGGACGCGCCCAACGATATTATCAGCGCACTTTCGGGCAAGCTGGGTATGCTGAACGGCGTGCAGAGCAAGACCATATATGCAAAGGTTTAAGGTGCGCCATGGATAATAATATTACCCTCATAGACCGCCTTGAAAGGGGAGAGTCCCTCTCCAAAGATGAGCTTGCACGGCTTATCTCCACATATACCGCGGAAGATTTGGAGTATATCAGCGGCAAGGCAAACGCCATACGCCAAAGGATATACGGCAATGACATCTATATGCGCGGTCTTATAGAATTTACCAATTACTGTAAAAACGACTGCCTTTACTGCGGTATACGCCGCAGTAACCGAAACGCCGACCGCTACCGTCTTACAAGGGAGCAGATAATGGACTGCTGCGAAACGGGCTATGGTCTTGGCTTCCGCACCTTTGTGTTACAGGGCGGCGAGGACGGCTTTTACAGCGATAAGGATATATGCGGTATCGTGTCGGATATCAAGGAAAAATACCCCGACTGTGCGGTGACGCTGTCTATCGGGGAGAAGCCGCGAGAGAGCTATCAGGCGTATTATAACGCAGGCGCGGACAGGTATCTGCTTCGGCATGAGACTGCGGACGGCGCTCATTATGCAAAGCTGCACCCAAGGGAGCTGTCCTTGGAAAACCGCAAGCGCTGTCTGTACGACCTAAAGGACATCGGCTTCCAGACGGGCAGCGGCTTTATGGTAGGTTCGCCATATCAGACGGCGGAAGCGCTTGCGGAGGATATGATGTTTCTGAAGCAGCTTGACCCTCATATGGTGGGCATAGGTCCGTTCATACCGCATCATGATACGCCCTTTGCGGCGGAAAAGCAGGGTACATTGGAGCTGACCCTGTTCATGGTGGCGCTTACAAGGCTTATGCTGCCCCACGCTCTTATTCCCGCCACAACCGCGCTGGGTACAATTGCTTATAACGGCAGGGAGCGCGGTATTCTTGCAGGCGCAAACGTTGTAATGCCCAACCTTTCTCCCAAGGACGTGCGGAAAAAGTATCTGCTGTATGACAACAAGATATGCA
>JBJEQM010000372.1:0-4651 GCA_051881755.1 Oscillospiraceae bacterium | reverse complement strand
AGTGGGACGGCTCTCCCATTATATACAGACAGACTGCGGAATGGGAGCGTATACGCGGTATAATGGGCGGCTATTTTGACCCGTCCGTTTCCGCGCGGCATTATATTTCCTTGGCAAAGAAAAATTTCGACATCTGCCGCACGGAGGGCAATATAAAGCTGAAAAAGTATTTGTACTGTCTGCGGTCGCTGTTGGCTTGCAGCTTCATTGTCAACAGGTGCGCTCCGCCGCCTGTGCTGTTCTCCGAGCTTGTACGCACGGAGCTTGACCCGCCGCTCATGCAGGATATTGAGGATATACTTCGCATAAAGGAAAGTTCCCCCGAAACACAATATATCCCTGCTGCCTCCGCACTTGATAATTATACTGCGGCTCGGCTGAAATATCTTGAAAATGCGCTGCCTGCGCCCTCTGCAAAGGGCAGGGATATTGCGCCCTTGGATAATATTTTTTTGGAGATCATAAAACAGCATGGATAAGGAAAGATTTTACAACGCCCTTTGCACCGTTCTGGACGGCGAACACGTCCGCGCGGGGATAGGCACATACGGCGAAAAGACCGTCCACTCGGTGCTCAAGAATTACTTTGAGCCCTGTGCGGACGGTCATGAACAGAAAATTGGCGGCTATGTTGCCGATATTGTGGGTGAGGACGGAATTATCGAGATACAGACCGCAGGCTTTGACAAGCTGCGCCGAAAGCTGGACAGCTTTCTGTCCGTCTGCCGCGTTACGGTGGTGCACCCTATCCCGCGGCGCAGGTGGCTTATCTCCATTGACCCCGAGACTGGCGCGCGGGGACGCAGGCGCAAGTCCCCAAAAACAGGCACACCCTACGATATTTTCCCCGAGCTTTACAAGATAAAGCCCATGCTGACAAACGACAGGCTCAGCATTTGCATTGTCATGCTTGATATGGAGGAATACCGCTGTCCGCCCGAAACGAACGGTCTGCGCCGCGGTCGGCGCAAGGGCTACACCCGCTACGACCGTATCCCACTTTCCATTGAGGAGGAGATACATCTTGACAATATTTACGACTGGCTGTATTTTATCCCCAACGGTCTCACGGAGGAATACACCTCGTCCGATTTTGCGCGGGCGGCAAAAATATCCGCAGGCAGCGCACGTCTGGCGCTGAATATACTGACGGAAGTCGGCGCTGTACAGCGTATCGGCAAAACCGGAAACAGCATTTTATACCGCACCGCTGTCAGCGTGCAAGAAAGCTCTCCGCTTCCCGTCTGAGACGCGCCGCGGGAAGTCCGACGACGTTGAAATAATCCCCGTTTATCCTTTTTACGGGGAGAAACTTTTTATCCTGTATGCCGTATGCTCCTGCCTTATCCATGGGCGAGCCTGTGGCGATATATCGGTCTATTTCGGTATCGGAAAGAGGGTAAAACTCCACCTCGGTAATGTCGGAGAAGCTTGACTTTTTGCCCTCGCGCATCATACATACTCCCGTCACCACATGATGTATTTTCCCCGAGAGCGCACGCAGCATATTCCGCGCGTCGGCTTCGTCCTTGGGCTTGCCGAATATCCTGCCGCCGTATAATACCACGGTATCACAGCCGATAACAAGGTCGCTCGGGTGCTGCGCTGCAATATGCTCCGCTTTTTTCACGGCAAGATACTCCGCCGCATTTTCCGCCGCAATATCCGCAGGCAGGGTCTCGTCAATATAGGCAGGCACACACTCGAAGCTGTCGAAAATATATCCCAGAAGCTCCTGTCTCCGCGGCGACGCCGAAGCTAATATAACATTCATTTTAACACGTCCTTCTACATTTTCGGGCTTTGCGGAAATATCCCGCAAAGCCCGTTTTTATTTTATAAATTCCATTGGCTCAACAAAGGTAAGATACAGATACAGCACAAGCACCACATACCACACCCAGCTTTGCGCAAGCACAGGCCAGCCACGCGTTTTTCCCGCAGGTGACGGCTTTGCCACTCCGCGCTTTTTCACTATACCGATTATGAGCAGCACTATCGCCGCTATAAGCAGCGCGCTGCGTATAAGGAATATTATCATGGTCGCCGCCATGAACTGTGAATTGAAACCAAGCGATCCCGTAACGCCGTTCTGTATGTTCATATATGAGTCGTAGTCAAGGTACGCCATTATGAGCGAAGTCAGGGAAGCAGTGGTATTTATGACGATATGCATTATCATCGACGGTATGACAGAGTTTGATCTTATCGTCACGTCAGCCAGCACCAAGCCCACAATGAAGCCCAGTATGAACTGCTGATAATTCTGGTGCATAAGTCCGAAGATAAGCGCGGACACAACAACAGCCATTCTGCGGTTGTAGGGTTTAAGTCCTTGCAGTATAACGCCGCGGTACAGCAGCTCCTCCAGCACGGGACCCAGCAGGCAGGCGTAAAAATACCACAGGAACGTTACGCCCAGCGAGGACTCCACCACAGCAAAGCTCCACAACGATGTCTCAAGGTTGAATATGCGGAGTATTGCTCCAACGGCAAGGGCGATATATCCTGCCGCCATTTGCAGTCCCAGCGATTCCGTCACGCCGCGGAGGGTATCTCCGCCTGTAAAGCCGTTAAAGGTAAACAGCTTGCGCATATCTATTTTCAGCAGCTTTATGCCCACTAATATGGACGTAACTTCGCTTATTACGGGTACCATAAATCCTATCACAACGCGTATGGCGGGATAATCGGCGCTGAATTTCGCAAAGCCATTTTTCATCGCACTGTAGGAAGATATATCCCCCGCGTATATCCCGCCCAAAAAATATGCTATGCCGCATAAAACAATATTAAATAAAAACATATTCAGCAGAATGACCATACCTGTGCGGATATACTGCTTTCGTATCTGCTTTTTTTCCGCTTTATCGGGTCTGACGGGAACTCCGCAGTACATTTCCGTTTGCACCTGCGTACCCTGAATTTCTTCCATTGTATCCGTCCTTTTTATAAAAATATACCGCGCAAGCCGCATTTGGTCTGCGCGGTACTGTATTTATATTGTAATACATTATTAATTATTTGTCAAGAGTCAGCGCGCCTTATCCCGCTCCATGACCGCAAGCTCGTCGCAGCGCTCGTTTTCGGGGTGACCTGCGTGACCCTTGACCCACACGAATTTTACGTTGTGTATCTCCAGCAGGTCAAGCAGCTTTTCCCACAGGTCGGCGTTGAGAGCAGGCTTTTTGTCCGACTTTATCCAGCCGTTTTTCCGCCACGACTTCGCCCAGCCCTTTGTTACGCTGTCCACCACATATTTGCTGTCGGTGGTAAGTATAACGTCGCATGGATATTTCAGGGCGGACAGTCCTGCGATAACTCCCATAAGCTCCATGCGGTTGTTGGTGGTGCTGTGCTCGCCGCCAGACAGTTCTTTAGTCTTGCCCGCCGCGCGGAGTATCACGCCGTAGCCCCCGGGACCCGGATTGCCCGAGCAGGCGCCGTCGGTAAATATTTCTACCGTCATAGGCTCACCAAGGCTTTACAGCGCCCACAATATCCTGCAAATTGTCAAGGCGGTTATCTTCGACATATTTGTTGAGTCCCTCGATAATATGCACGGGAGCCATGGGGTCAGCAAAGAGAGCCGCGCCTATCTGCACGGTCTGCGCGCCCGCCATCATCATCTCCACAACGTCCTGCCATGTGGATATGCCGCCCATGCCGCAGACGGGTATCTTGACGGCATTCGCTACCTGCCAAACCATTCTCACCGCTATGGGGAATACTGCGGGACCCGACAGACCGCCTACGTTATTATGCAGTACGGGACGGCGCGTCTTTATATCTATCCTCATGCCGAGGAGGGTGTTAATGAGTGATACCGCGTCAGCGCCCTCTGCTTCAACAGCCTTTGCTATCTCCGCAATATTTGTAACGTTGGGCGAAAGCTTTACCATAATAGGCTTCTTTGTAGCCTGACGCACTATCTTTGTAATGCTTGCCGCGCCCTCGCAGGATACGCCGAATGCCGCGCCGCCTGCCTTTACGTTGGGGCAGGAGATATTCACTTCTATCATATCAACGTCGGTGCTGTCCAGCTTCTCGGCGACCTCGCGGTAGCCGTCGGCGGTGGAGCCTGCCATATTCGCGATAATGACGGTGTCCTTGGTTTTAAGGTAGGGCAGCTCGTGGGCGATGAAGTGGTCGATGCCGGGATTTTGCAGACCTACGCTGTTGAGCATTCCCGAGGGGGTCTCCGCAATTCTTGGTGGAAGATTGCCCGTGCGCAGCTTCTCCGTCGTACCCTTGACGGATATGCCGCCCAATGTGGACAGGGGGTAAAATTCCTCGTACTCCTTGCCGTAGCCGAAGGTGCCCGACGCGGGGATTATGGGGTTTTTGAAGTCCACACCTGCGAAATTTACCGCTAACTTATTCATCGAAAATTACCTCCTCCGCGTTGAATACAGGACCGTCCTTGCAGACGTGGGAGTAAAACTCTTCGCCGTCGCGGATAGTTCTGCAGGCGCACACAAGGCACGCGCCTATTCCGCAGCCCATTCTCTCCTCAAGGGATACCTGACATTTTATGCCGTTTTCCTTTGCTATCTCCACTATCCTGCGGAGCATTACGCTTGGACCGCAGGCGTAGATAACGTCGGGCTTGTCCTTTGCGACAGCGTCCTTTAATGCGTCGGTAACAAAG
>JBJEQM010000371.1:0-4684 GCA_051881755.1 Oscillospiraceae bacterium | reverse complement strand
GCCGTCAATGAAAACGGCACGTTCTTTTTCCATAACGTCAGCCTTTTTCTTTGCCATGGCGCGGCGCACAAGGTCGGCTCTGCCATAGGAATATCCTGCCAGCTTGCGGCATATCTGCATTACCTGTTCCTGATATACAATGCAGCCGTAGGTAACGTCAAGTATATCCTCCAGAAGAGGGTGCTTGTATGTCACGCGCTCGGGGTGGTGTCGGTTTTCGATATATTTCGGTATACTTTCCATTGGTCCGGGACGATACAAAGACAATACCGCAATCAAGTCCTCAATTGATGTCGGCACAAGCCGCGACAAGACCTGCCGCATACCTGCGCTTTCAAACTGGAATACCGCTCCCGTATCTCCCCGCGCCAGCATTTGGAAAACCTGTTCGTCGTCCACAGGTATCTTTTCTATGTTAAAATCCGGATACTTTTTCCGTACCTCTTTGGAACAGAGGTCGATCACCGTCAACGTCCTCAGACCGAGAAAGTCCATTTTCAGCAGCCCGAGACTTTCCAGTATATTCATGGGATACTGGGTCACAACAACATCGTCGTTTTTCTGCACGGGAACATAATTGCTGACGGGCGCGTCGGAAATAACAACGCCTGCCGCATGAGTTGAAGCGTGTCTCGGCATACCCTCCAGCTTTTTGGATATATCTATCAGCTCATGCACCTTTTCGTCGGACATATACAGTTCTTTCAGCTGTTGGCTCTCTTTCAGCGCGCTGTCCAAAGTGGTGTGCAGCCCCGTTGGGATAAGCTTCGATACGGTATCTGTAAGCTGATAAGGCATATCCATTACCCTGCCCACGTCACGGACAGCCGCCTTTGCCGCCATAGTACCGAAGGTTATTATCTGCGCCACGCGGTCCGTACCGTATTTCCGCACAACATAATCTATGACCTTCTGCCGCTGTTCGTAGCAAAAGTCTATATCAAAATCGGGCATTGAAACTCTCTCGGGATTGAGGAAACGCTCAAAAAGCAGATTATACTTCATGGGGTCTATTCCCGTTATGCCGATACAGTATGCCGCAATACTTCCCGCACCCGAGCCTCGTCCGGGACCCACGGGAATATCGTTGGTCTTAGCATAGTTGATAAAATCCCACACTATCAAGTAGTAATCCGTGTACCCCATTTTTATTATAACGTCCAGCTCATACTCAAGCCGTTTGCGGTACTCCTCGGGAGGATCATCACCGTACCTTTCCCGCAGACCCTTTTCGCACATATCGCGGAAAAACGCCACATTATCGGTAACGCCCTCCTGCTCGTAACGGGGAAGCTTTATCTTGCCGAACTCGAATGTAACATTGCACCGCTCCGCTATCTTAACGGTATTTTCTATAACGTCATGCCTGCCGGGGAAAAGCTCCTGCATTTCATCTGCCGATTTGATGTAAAATTCGTCTGTGGGAAAATTCAGCGGATTGGGCGTGTTCAGCGAAGTATTTGTCTGTATGGCAATGAGAACGCGCTGTATTTTGGCGTCCTGCTTGGCGGTATAGTGACAGTCGTTGGTTGCGGCAAGAGGTATGCCCGTTTCCGCCGAAAGACGATACAACTGCGGAAGCACGTTCAGCTCATCATGGATATTGTGATTCTGCACCTCAAGATAAAAATTATCTTCACCGAAAATATCACGATACCGTAGAGCCGCCGCCTTGGCGTTGTCATATTCACCGTTCAGCAGCAGGCGAGGTATCTCTCCCGCAATACAGGCAGAAAGAGCAATAAGTCCGCCGCTGTATTTACGAAGAGTCTCAATATCAACGCGGGGCTTGTTGTAAAAGCCCTCAATATATCCGACCGATACTATTTTTATAAGATTCTGATAGCCCTCGTTATTTTCGCACAGCAAAATAAGATGGTAGGGCTTGTTGTCGATACCGTGTATCTTATCAAAACGAGAGCGGGGCGCAACATACACCTCACAGCCGATTATGGGCTTAACGCCCTCCGCCAGCGCCTGATTATAAAACTCCACAGCGGAATAAAGACAGCCGTGGTCTGTAACGGCAACGGCTGTCTGTCCAAGCTCCTTGGCGCGCGCCGCAATATCCTTTATGCGGCAGGCTCCGTCGAGCAAGCTGTATTCGCTGTGAAGATGAAGATGTACAAAATCCATGAATTGCACTCCTAAAAATATGCTGTTGATTTATTTTGCTTTACCCCGTTCCTCCCGTATCTGCTCCGCAATTTCCGAAAGCTTTTTCAGACGGTGGTTTGCCCCCGAACGTCCCACAGGCTTGTCCAGCATTTCGCCCAGCTCCTTTAAGGAAACGTCGGGATTTTCAAGACGCACCTCCGCCATGTTGCGCAGCTCGGGAGTAAGGCTCTCCAGCCCCTCCGTGTTCATTATATATTCGATATCCTCTATCTGCTTTTCCGAAGCACGAAGAGTTCGCTCGATATTTGCCGCGTCGCAGTTGGCGATACGGTTCGCCTTGTTGCGTATATCCTTTAGTATCTTAACATTCATCAGGTCGATGGTGGCGTGAGAAGCGCCCATAAAGGTCAGCAGATCCTCAATATCCTCGCTGCCTTTAAGGTATATGACAAACGTTCCCTTGCGGTCGGTATATTTTGCATTTATACCCAGAGATACCAGCAGCTCAAGCAGGTCGTTCATCAGATTATAGTACGGCACCACAAATTCAAGATGATATTCCTTGATAGGCTCGGCAACGCTTCCGCAGGAGAGAAACGCTCCCGCCACAAAAGCGAAAACGCTGTTGTTGTCGATATTATCTCGCTGTATCCTATGTATAAGCGTGCTGCTTGAAATGTGATAGCGGTATATTATTTCCTCGCGGTCGCTCTGCTTGGCTATGCTGAGCACATATAATGTTGTATCATTCTTTTTCTTAGTCTCGGACACGGACACTACGCCGCTTACGCCGAGAACATCATCAGCAAGGCTGCAAAAAAGCTTGCACGTCAAATCGTTTTCCGTCTGGAATACAATACTGTCTGCGGCAAAGCTGCGGCAGAAAAGCAGCATACCGTAAAAGCAGGCGTATTTTCTGTCACGGTCGGTCATGACCGTACAAAGCTCCTTTTTAACGGAATATGAAAAGGACATATCCTGGCTGCTCCTTTCAACGTGTTATTTTCCTTTTTTTATATCCCTGTGACAGATACGGCATTTGAAATTATTATCACATAAATATTTATATATTTTTTCGGCAAAGGTCACGGAGCGATGCTTTCCTCCCGTGCAGCCGAATGCAATAACAAGCTGGCTTTTGCCCTCATGTATGTACAGCGGCACAAGGAAATTTATCAGATCGGTAAGCTTTTCAAGAAGCTTCTGCGACTGCTCGAACTGCATAACATAATCGCTGACGCAGCTTTCCTTTCCCGTATGCTCTTTCAGTTCGGGAATATAATACGGATTTGGCAGACATCTTACGTCAAAGACCAGATCCGCCTCACGGTCGATGCCATATTTAAATCCAAAGGACATGACCTTGATAAACATTGAATCCTCGGCATTTTCAAGGAACAGCGAGTTGACATTTTCCTTAAGCTGTGCCATGGAAAAATCCGTGGTATCAATATAATAATCCGCCTTTTCCCGCATGGACATAAGCATTTCGCGCTCCGTGGCTATGGCTTTCTGCAGGCTTCCGCGGCAGACCTCGTCAAGTGGGTGACGGCGTCTTGTTTCCTTGTAACGCTTTATAAGCGTTTCGTCCGACGCGTCGAGAAACATTATGCTGTAATCAAGCGCGTTATCCTCAAAATATTTCAGACCCTCGTCCAGCTGTAAAAACAGCTCGCCGCCGCGTGTGTCCGTAACAATTGCGACCTTATCTATCTTGCCGCCCGACGAAACACATATTTCCGAAAATTTAGGTATAAGCTGCGGCGGAAGATTATCTATACAGTAATATCCGATATCCTCCAACACATCAATAACGCCCGATTTTCCCGAGCCTGAAAGACCTGTTACGATCAAAAATTTCATCAGATATCACTCCCAATCTATTTTCCTGTCCGAAATGATCACAGGCTCACATTCAAGAATATAGCCCGTATCGTTCTTTACCTTTTTTCTGACAGCGCGCATAAGCTCAATAATATCGTCAAAATCGGCATTATCCTTATTTATAATAAATCCGCTGTGCTTTTCGCTTACCTGCGCTCCGCCTACGGAAAAACCCTTTAAACCGCATTGTTCGATAAGCAGCGAAGCGTAGCTTCCCTCGGGACGCTTGAACGTACTTCCCGCGCTGGGATATTCCAGGGGCTGCTTGGAGCGGCGCTTTTCCATAAGCTCCTCCATTTTCAGCTTGATATATACCCTGTCGCTTTCCGCAAGACCGAAATCCGCCGATAAAATTATATATCCGTTATCCATAAATACGCTTTTTCGGTATGACAATCCCATATCGTCTCTGTCAAAGACATGGATATTTCCCTCTTTATCCATGGCGCGGACGGAGAGGATCACGTCCTTTATTTCGCCGCCGTAGGCTCCCGCGTTCATGTATACAGCGCCGCCAACTGAGCCGGGTATACCGTATGCAAATTCAAGTCCGCCAAGTCCTTTATCAAGCGCAAATTTGCAGAGCGATGTTAGCTTTACCCCCGCAAAGCAGCTTATAACTCCGTCACGGCATGATATTTTACCGCCGTTAAGACGGAATATCACCGCGTCGACTCCCCTG
>JBJEQM010000370.1:0-4693 GCA_051881755.1 Oscillospiraceae bacterium | reverse complement strand
AAATTTCATTTATTATTTATATTATATGATAAATTCATTTGTTTTTAAATACTTTTTTCAAATATACGGATACAGCATTATTTTACAAAATCTTCCTTGCATTTTTTACGGTAATATGCTATAATACTATTTAAATATTTTTTTGAAAGGAAAATTTTAGTGATTATCGCAATTATAGTGCTTGTTGCGCTTTCTGCAATGTTTTCATCAATGGAGACCGCCTTTTCCTCCGTTAACAAGATACGTCTGAAGCATCTTGCGGCAAACGGAAGCAAAAAGGCTGAGCGCGCATTGAAGCTGGCGGAAAATTTCGATAAAGCGCTGACTACTATTTTAATAGGAAACAATATCGTTAATATCCTGTCATCATCGCTGGGTACAATATTTTTCACCGAAATGTTCGGCGCCTCGGGCGTGGCGGTATCCACCGCCGTTATGACCGTTGTGGTGCTCATCTTCGGAGAGATACTGCCAAAATCCCTTGCCAAGCAGAACGCGGAAACATTCGCCTGCGGCTTCGGCGGCATACTTAACGCAATATGCGTTATTCTCACGCCGCTTTCAGCAATTTTTATGGCGATACAGAAAGCGGCTTCAAAGCTTTTCCGCTCCAAGGAGGCGGCGCCCAGCGTTACCGAGGACGAGCTGAAATATATTATCAACGAGATAGAGGACGAGGGTGTGCTGGAGGAAAAGGAGAGCGACCTTGTGCGCTCCGCTCTTGAATTTGACGAGATAACCGTGGAGGAGATACTCATTCCCCGCGTAAAGATCGTGGCGGTGGAGGAAAATGAGGATATCGAGAGCATACGGAAGATATTCATTGCCGAGCGTTATTCCCGTCTGCCGGTATATGAAAAATCCATTGACAATATTGTGGGCTTTATCACCGAAAAGGACTTCTTTGCCCTTGTCAGCGACCCCGAGCGGCAGAATGTAAGCAATATAAAGGGTATCATACAGAAAGCGCTGTTCATATCCGAAATGAAGCTCATATCCGAGGTGCTGTACGAAATGCAGCGCTCCAAGATACATATGGCTATCGTTAAGGATCAGTACGGCGGCACCAGCGGTCTTGTTACAATGGAGGACATTATCGAGGAGCTTGTGGGCGAGATATACGATGAAAACGACGAGGTCATACCGTCCATTGTGCCTGTGGGCGACAATATGTACGAGGTCGCGGCGGATCTCAGCCTGACGGATATGCTGGAGGATTTTGAGCTGCCCGAGAATATTATCGAGAGCGACAGCAACACCGTGGGAGGCTGGGTAATGGAGCTTTTCGGACGTATCCCCGAAAGCGGAGATACGGTCTCCGACGGCATTTTCACCGTTACGGTGCTGGAGGCGGACGATCAGAGCGTTGGCAAGATAGGGCTGAAAATAGACCGTCCCGAAAAAGAAAATGAAGAATAGAAGCGTAAAATATCCCCACTTTGTTAAAAAATAGTGCTTGAATAGTACACTCTCCCATGGTATGCTTAAAATATAAGCTAAACACCAAAAGGGAGGGTGTATTTCTTTCGGAAATATAGTCGCGAATATGAGTAAAATTAATATTGCAGTATGTGACGACGACGCTGTTTTCCGCGAAATGTTTATTGGCAGCATAAATTCCTGTTCCGATAGGTTCGATCCCGATATAAAAATATTTTCTTACTCCAACGGTTTGGAGCTGCTAATTTCGGAGATCAGATACAATATAATATTTATCGATTACAAAATGGGTATAATGAACGGCGAGGAGACCGCCCGCAAGCTTCGGCACAAGGGGCTGACCTGTCCCATTATTCTTATCGCCGAGCAGGACGATGTTCTGCATAATACGGAGAAGTCGGACTTTTTCCGCGTGATACGCAAGCCCGATTATACCGTGCAGCTGGGGGAGGTCATGGATGAGCTTGCCGTATTTTACCGTAGCAGAAATACCGTGGCGTTTGTTTCCGACGGCAGGACGGTCTCGCTGTACTCCGACGAGATATTATATGTAAGCGGCGGCATTTTTAACAGCACAGTACATACGGGAGAGGAATATTATAATGTGAAGCTGCCCTTCGGCAAGCTTTGCACTCTGCTTCCGCAGGACGAGTTTTTCATCTGCCACCGCGGCAATGCGGTCAATACGGGGCGCATACGCGGCTTCGGCGATAACAGCGTTATTATGGACGACGGCGAGATCGTAAAGGTCTCGGCGGCGAAAATGTCCGCGCTTAAAGCGGCGCGCGGCAAAAATACTTTCGTTTAAAACGGGATTGTTTCAGTCCCGTTTTTTATTCGGTGTAATTTTAACGGCAAATGGGGGACTTGCATGGAAAAGCATTATGAAATAGATATGTGCAGCGGCTCTATACCCAAAAAGCTGCTGCTTTTCGCCATACCGCTTATGTGTTCGAGTATATTGCAGCTGCTTTTCAACGCTGCCGACATTATCGTGGTGGGGCGTTTTGCGGGAGACAACTCGCTTGCGGCGGTAGGCTCAAACACCGCGCTTATTAACCTGCTCACCAACCTTTTTATCGGGCTTTCCGTCGGCTCTAACGTTCTTGCGGCACGATATTACGGCGCAAATAAAATGAACGAGCTGAGCAGGACGGTACACACGTCCATGACCATAGGACTTATCAGCGGGTTGTTTCTCACAGCTGTGGGTATAATTTTCGCGGGACATCTTCTTGAGCTTATGCAGACTCCGCAGAATGTACTGGAGCTTGCCAAGGTTTATCTCCGCATTTATTTTGCGGGTATGCCTGCGATGATGATATACAATTTCGGCAGCGCTCTGCTTCGCGCGGCGGGAGATACAAAGCGCCCGCTGTATTACCTTCTTCTTTCGGGCGTTGTAAACGTACTGCTGAACCTGCTGTTCGTTATCGCGCTGAAAATGGACGTTGCAGGCGTGGCTTTGGCGACGGTCATATCGGAATGTATATCCGCGTATCTTGTGGTGCGCTGCCTGATGCAGGAGGAGGGCGGCATTAAGCTTATGCTGTCCGAGCTGAAAATAGACCCCGATAAGCTGAAAAATATACTGAAGATAGGTCTGCCCGCGGGCTTTCAGGGAGTGGTATTCTCCCTGTCAAACGTGGTCATACAGTCCTCGGTAAATCTGTTCGGTGAGACCGTGGTCGCGGGAAACTCCGCCGCGGCGAACATCGAGGGCTTCATATACGTTTCCATGAACTCATTTTATCAGGCGGCTATATCCTTTACGAGCCGCAACGTGGGCGCAGGAAAATACAGCCGCATAAACAAGATACTGATATACTCGCTGATATGCGTTATCGCAACGGGCGTTATCCTGGGCTGGACGGCGTATTTATTCGGACGGCAGCTGCTGGGCATATACTCTTCGGGGGCGGCTGTCATTGACGCTGGCATGGTGAGAATAGGCGTTGTCTGCGTGACATACGCTCTGTGCGGCATGATGGACGTTATGGTCGGCTCTCTGCGCGGGTTGGGATATTCTGTCATGCCCATGATAGTATCTCTGCTGGGAGCGTGCGGTCTGCGGCTTGTATGGATAGCCACGGTTTTCCGGATAGACCGTTTCCACACGCCTTTTACAATATATTTGTCCTATCCCGTGACATGGATAATCACATTTTCGGTGCATCTCATATGCTTTTTCATTGTGCGGCGGAAATACGGTAAGATCGATGAGCCTTTAAGTGATAGGCAATAGTATACATTAATTACCATAATGAGCATTGGCGAGCATTCGGGAGAAAACGGGAGTATTTGGGAGAATAAAAATATTTATATCATTTTCATAAAGAAATTTGCTGAAATCCCTTGACAAAAGCTTATTTTTAGCGTATATTCTATATTGTATATCGGCAACACCGAACAATTAGCGGCTGTCGCCTTTGCCGCACAGCTGCTTGCATATTTTTCGTCATCTTGCACCAAAACTCCTTGAAATACGCTAGTATTCCCGCGTCGTTTTGATACAATCTGACGAAAAATCTGATATATCAATTTTAATTGATATTCGCATCTGCACGGCAATAATTGTTCGGTGTTGCCTTTGCATATGAAAGGAACGTGAGGATAGGGTTGAACGAAAAGCTCAAGCTGTACGGCTTCAATAATCTTACAAAAACATTAAGCTTTAATATTTATGATATTTGCTACGCTAAAAGTCCGAGGGAACAGCAGGATTATATAAAGTATATCGACGAGCAGTATAATTCCGACCGTCTGACTAAGATATTGTGCGACGTTACCGAGATGATAGGCGCAAGCGTGCTGAATATTTCAAAGCAGGATTATGAGCCGCAGGGAGCATCGGCGACCTTGCTTATTTCCGAGGAGCACCGCGTCAGCGCGGAGATAGACGAGTCCTGCAACCGGGGCGTGCGCAGTCCGCATAAGGACAGCATCGCGGGACATCTGGACAAGAGCCACCTGACGGTGCACACATATCCCGAGTTCCACCCCGATAATGCTATCACCACATTCAGAGTGGATATTGACGTTTCCACCTGCGGCAAGATAACGCCACTGAAATCGCTGAATTACCTTATCGGCAGCTTTGACTCGGACATTATCACCATCGACTACAAGGTACGCGGCTTCACTCGTGACGAGCACGGCAAAAAGCTGTTCATTGACCACGATATAACCTCCATTCAGGATTATATCGCCAAGGAGACTCTGGAGCGCTACGACGCCATTGATGTGAACGTTT
>JBJEQM010000369.1:0-19711 GCA_051881755.1 Oscillospiraceae bacterium | reverse complement strand
ATGGAACCCTATCTTGAACTGAACGTGCCTATCATGTTCTCGGCGATGTCCTACGGCTCTATATCCAAGAACGCACACGAAAGCCTTGCAAGAGCCGCCGAAGAGCTTGGTACATATTACAATACCGGCGAGGGCGGTCTGCACAAGGACTTTTATAAGTACGGCGCCAATACAATAGTACAGGTAGCCTCGGGACGTTTCGGCGTATTCAAGGGATATCTTGACGCAGGCGCCGCTATCGAGATAAAAATGGGACAAGGCGCAAAGCCAGGTATCGGCGGACATCTCCCCGGCGCAAAGATTCGCGAGGACGTTTCCAAGACTCGTATGATACCCATGGGCACAGACGCCATCTCCCCCGCACCTCACCATGATATATATTCTATCGAGGACCTCCGTCAGCTTATCTTCTCCCTGAAAGAAGCAACGGAGTATACAAAGCCCGTCATCGTAAAAATCGCGGCAGTGCATAACGTAGCCGCAATCGCATCGGGTATCGCACGATCGGGCGCGGATATAATCGCCATCGACGGCTTCCGCGGCGGCACGGGCGCAGCACCCACACGAATCCGCGATAACGTTGGTATCCCCATCGAGCTTGCTCTTGCGGCAGTCGACCAGAGACTCCGCGACGAGGGTATCAGAAACGAGGTATCCATCGTAGTAGGCGGCTCGGTACGCTCCTCCTCCGACGCAGTAAAGGCTATTGCCCTTGGCGCGGACGCAATTTACATCGGTACACCTGCTCTGCTTGCGCTTGGCTGTCACCTTTGCAGAAGCTGTCACGGCGGCAAGTGCAACTGGGGTATCGCAACACAGCGTCCCGACCTTGTAAAGCGCCTTAATCCCGAAGTCGGCTATAAGCGCCTTGTAAACCTTGTGAATGCATGGAACCATGAGATCAAGGAGATCATGGGCGGCATGGGCATCAACTCCATCGAATCCCTCCGCGGCAACAGACTTATGCTCCGCGGCGTAGGACTTAACGAAAAGGAGCTTGAAATACTCGGCATCAGCCACGCAGGCGAATAACCGAAGGACGGAAGGAGAATTATACTATGAAAAGAGTGTACGTCAACGAGGACTGGTGCTTAGGCTGCCACCTCTGCGAATATTACTGCGCTTTTGCCAACAGCGGCGAGACCGATATGGCAAAGGCATTCAAGCTTGATAAAGCCGCCACTCCCCGAATCAGAGTCGAGGACGGCGACGAAATACATTTTGCCGTACAGTGCCGCCAGTGTCAGGCAACGCCCTGCGTAAAGGCGTGTATCACAGGCGCGCTTTCCGTAAACAACGGCGTTATCGAAATAGACCAAAGCCGCTGCGTAGGCTGCTATACCTGTATTCTCAGCTGCCCCTACGGCTGTATCACGGTAGATGAAAAGTCCCCCAACCATACTATTACAAAGTGCGAGCTTTGTACAAGGAACAGCGCGGGAGAGCCTGCCTGCGTTGCAAACTGTCCCAACAGAGCCATCGTATTTGAAGAAAGGGGCGAGGAATAATGAGATACGTTATAATCGGCAACTCCGCCGCAGCCATAGGCGCGGTACAGGGTATCCGCTCCGTTGATACACAGGGCGAAATAGTTATCGTGTCCGACGAGAAATACCACACATATTCCCGTCCGCTTATATCCTACTGGCTGAAAGAAGCGGTAACGGAAGAAAATATGCGTTATCGCGACAAGGATTTCTACGAGAAGAACAACGTGGAAACAAAGCTCGGCGTAAGGGTAACAGCTGTCAACGCCGCCGAAAAGAAGATAACCCTTGACGACGGCTCACAGCTTGACTATGACAAGCTGCTTGTTGCCACAGGCTCAAAGCCCTTTGTACCCAAAATGGAGGGTCTGGAGCTTGTTAAGCACAAGTACAGCTTTATGAAGCTTGACGACGCAAAGGCGATAAAGGCGGAAGTAAAGCGCGGCATGAAGGTGCTTATCGTAGGCGCAGGTCTTATCGGACTGAAAGCCGCCGAAGCCCTGGAGCATTACGGCGCGGACATGACCGTCGTTGACCTTGCCGACAGAATACTCCCCTCCATTCTCGATAAGGACGCGTCCGAGATAATGCAGTCCTACATCGAAAGCAGGGGCGTAAAGTTCAAGCTTGGCACCAGCGTAAAGAAGTTTAACTCCGGCTCTGCCGACCTTACAAACGGCGATACGGTAGTATTTGATATGGTAATACTTGCGGTGGGCGTACGTCCCAATACGGAGCTTGTTGCGGAAGCGGGCGGCAAGGTCAATCGCGGAATCGTCACCGACGAATCGCAGGCGGTAGAGGGTCTTGCCAATGTTTACGCCGCAGGCGACTGCACCGAGTCCTATGATATTACCTCGGGAACACAGAAGATACTTGCCCTCCTGCCCAACGCATTCATGCAGGGCGAGGTAGCGGGCAAAAATATGGCAGGCGAGGTAGCATTCTACAAGGACGCTATCCCCATGAACGCTATCGGATTTTTCGGTCTGCATATCATCACCGCAGGCAGTTACGACGGCGAAGCCTACGTTGAATCCGAGGGCACGCGCTACAAGAAGCTTGTCACCAAGGACGGTCAGCTCAAGGGCTTTATCCTTATGGGCGACATCAAGCGCGCGGGAATTTATACTTCCCTTATCAAGCAGCATATCACCCTTGATGAATGTGACTTCAATATGCTGAAAAAAGAGCCGCGCATGATGGCTTTCACAAGAAGCAGAAGAAACGAAAAGCTTGCGGGAGGTGTCGGAAATGGCAACTAAGATAAACGCTGACGGATTATATTACAGAGAGCTTAACGAGCTTGTCCGCAATGCGGCTGACTCCGACGTTGTTATCGAGAATACTCTCGGTCAGCGTTATATCGGCGGAGGCGCTTCGGACAAAAACATCGATATATACGGTATCCCCGGAAACGCTCTGGGCGCGTATCTTAACAAATGCAAGATAACCGTCCACGGCAACGCGCAGGACGCAACGGGCGATACCATGAACTCGGGCGAGATAATCGTCCACGGCAGCTGCGGCGACGCCTGCGGCTACGGTATGCGCGACGGCAAAATATTTATCCGCGGCTGCGCCGGCTACCGCGCAGGTATACACATGAAAGAATACCAGACCCATATCCCCATGATAACCATCGGCGGCAAGGTAGGCGACTTCCTCGGAGAGTACCTTGCAGGCGGACGTCTTATCGTGCTGGGTCTGGGCTACGAGAACGAGTGCCCCGTGGGCAGCTTCTGCGGCACGGGTATGCACGGCGGCGCAATATATATCCGCAGCGAGCATAAGCCCGCAGGTCTGCCCGTACAGGTATGCTGCTCCGACGCAACAGCGGAGGATATGGACGCTATCAGCGGCGATATAAAGGAATTTGCGGGATATTTCGGTCTTGATGCCGAAGAGATAATGTCCGCACATTTCTTCAAGCTCACGCCAAATTCACAAAGCCCATACAAGCAGCTTTATGTAAACAATTGACAGAGCATTGACAATTTCATTTAGGTATACTATAATTTAGTGGGAGACGATATCCCGTCTCCCGCCAAAATTGTACATTAATTGCAAAGGAGCAGTCAGATGAGCGGAACCAGCAAAATTCTTGTAATATCCGGAAGCGAAGAAGCAAGGAGCAGCCTTGCACTTATCGCCAAGGAATACGGCTTTGACAATGTTTCCGTCTCGGACGGAACGGAAGTCCGCACGGTCATTCGGGACGGCTCCTTTGACCTTATTATAATAAACACTCCCCTCGCATCGGAATTTGGTCTGGACGTGGCAATGTTCGCCTCCAAGAATACCGACTCCGCCATGATCATCACGGCGGCGCAGAAAAACTGCGAGGAGATAAACAAGAAGATCGGCGGCATCGGCGCGTATATCCTGCCGAGACCGCTTAATAAATCAATTATAATGCAGACCATGCGCTTTGTAATGACGGCTCGCAGCAAGGTGCTGGATCTGGAAGCGGAAAGAGTCAAGCTTGAACAAAAGCTCCGCGACCAAAAGCAGATAAACCGAGCCAAATGCGTATTGGTGCAGTACCTTAGAATATCCGAGCCGGAGGCTCATCGAATGATACAAAAGCGCGCCATGGATCAGCGCGTACCCGAGATAGAAATTGCTTTGGATATACTGAAAACCTACGAAATGTAGTATACTTTACAAAGGAGCACGGCGCAGATGAAATTTACAAAAATGCAGGGGATCGGCAACGATTATATATATGTAAACTGCTTCGAGGAAACCGTAAACGACCCCGAAGCCGTATCAATTAAGGTCAGCGACCGTCACTTCGGCATCGGCGGCGACGGACTTGTGCTTATCATGTCGTCGGACAAAGCGGACTTCCGCATGAGAATGTTCAACGCCGACGGCTCGGAGGGCATGATGTGCGGCAACGCCTCACGCTGTATCGGCAAGTATGTCTACGACAACGGTCTGACGGATAAGACCGATATCACTTTGGAAACAAAAAGCGGCATAAAAAAACTGCATCTTAACCCCGTAAACGGCAAGGTGCAGACGGTAGACGTAGATATGGACAAAGCCGTGCTGAAGCCTGCGGATATACCCATGACCGCCGAGGGCGACAGCTTTGTATCGCAGCCCGTCACCGTAAACGGCAGCGAGTATCTTATCACGGCAGTATCAATGGGCAACCCCCACGCCGTTATATTTACATCGGGCATTGACGAGCTGGATCTTGAAAAGATAGGTCCCTCCTTTGAAAATCACCCGCTTTTCCCACGACGCGTCAACACGGAATTTTGCGAGATAATAGACGATACCACGCTGAAAATGCGCGTCTGGGAGCGCGGCTCGGGAGAGACATGGGCGTGCGGCACAGGCGCCTGCGCCACGGCGGTAGCGGCAGTGCTGAACGGACACTGCAAATACGATACTCCCATTACACTAAAGCTGCGCGGCGGCGACCTGAAAATAACCTACCGCTCCGACGGCAGAGTTATAATGAGCGGCGCAGCGGAAACCGTGTTCACGGGAGATATAGAACTGTAATACTGTATGAAAGGAATGACCCAAATTGGCTTACATTAACGAAAACTTTCTGTGTCTGAAAGAAAATTATCTTTTTATAGATATCGCAAAGCGCCTTAAAGCGTACCGCGAAGCCCACCCCGACAAGGAGCTTATCCGCATGGGCATCGGCGACGTTACCCGTCCCCTTGCGCCTGTTGTGGTTGAAGCTATGAAAAAGGGCGCGGAGGAAATGGGTCATAAGGAGACCTTTCGCGGTTATGAGGACAGCGGACGGGGCTACGACTTTCTCCGTAACGCCGTTGCGGGATATTATAAGCAGTTCGGCGCGGACATCGACCCCGACGAAATACTTATCAGCGACGGTGCCAAGAGCGACTGCGGCAATATCGTGGATATATTCGGCAGCGACAACGTTGTGCTTATCACCGACCCCGCCTATCCCGTGTATGTTGACTCCAACACCATGAGCGGCAAGGATATAATATATGCCTCCTCCAACGAAAGCAACGGCTTTGCGGCAATGCCCGACAAAAATGTAAAATGCGATATAATATACCTCTGCTCCCCCAACAATCCCACAGGCTCGGTGTATACCAAGGCGCAGCTGAAAGAGTGGGTGGACTACGCTCTTGCGCAGAACGCTGTCATCATTTTCGACAGCGCATATGAAGCCTTTATCCGCGACGAGAGCCTGCCGCGAAGCATATTCTGTATCGAGGGCGCAAGGAAGTGCGCAATTGAGATATGCTCCCTCTCCAAGACCGCAGGCTTTACGGGAACGCGCTGCGGCTACACCGTTATCCCCAAGGAGCTTGAAGCCAAGACCGCAGACGGCGGCTCGGTGAACGTGTTCAAGGTATGGTGCAGACGACAGGGCAGCAAGTTCAACGGCGTATCTTATCCTGTACAGTGCGCCGCAGCAGCGGTTTTCACCCCCGAGGGACAGAAGCAGACCCGCGCCGACATCGACTATTATATGGAAAATGCCCGCATCATGTCCGAGACCTGCGAAGAGCTTGGCATAAGCTACACAGGCGGCAAAAACTCGCCGTACATCTGGCTGAAATGCCCCAATAACATGGGCAGCTGGGAATTTTTCGACTACCTGCTTAACGAGATACAGGTGGTAGGCACTCCGGGCGAGGGCTTCGGACCCAACGGCAAGGGCTGGTTCAGACTGACCGCATTCGGCACACGGGAAAACACCGTCGAAGCTATGAGCAGACTGAAAAAGCTGCTGAAATGAATAACAAAAAGGCTTTGCACCGATATGATGCAAAGCCCTTTTTTTGGCGGAGATGAAGGGATTCGAACCCTTGGAGCGTTTCACCGCTCAAACGATTTCGAGTCGTTCTCGTTATGACCACTTCGATACATCTCCATATTGCTAAAATATTATACCACGTCTTAGAAAAAAAAGCAATAGCTTTTTTTATTTTTATGCAATATTGATTATTTTTTTATATTTTATTTTATTTATATTGACTTTTGATATTATACGCTGTATAATATAGTTGTTGTAAAAATATGTCGCTTGCCCGACGGCTTTGCCTTAAACATAAAACTATCAAAAACACCAAACATCGGAAAGGAGTGCATTTCCCTCGGCGGAAATGATAATATAATGACTGAACTGCCTTTTTTCGGATACAGCTTATATCAGATGTTCCATATGTTCTGTATCTGGGCCTTTATCGGCTGGTGCATCGAGGTCTGCTACATGACCTTGGAGACCGGCGAATATCAGAACCGCGGCTTCTTAAATATGCCCATATGCCCTATTTACGGCTTTGGCGTGCTGATGGTGGTAATATTTTTCCGTCCGCTGGAAAACACATTTCTGCTGCTTTTTGCCGCAACGTCTCTGCTGTGTACCACATTTGAACTGCTGGTGGGGCTTGGCATGGAGAAGCTGTTCAACACGCGCTGGTGGGATTACTCCAACGAGCGCTTCAACTTCAAAGGGTACATATGCCTGAAAGTATCGCTGCTGTGGGGCTTCGGCTGCGTTATCGTTGTAAGGATAGTCCACCCCATGATAGAGCGGCTCATAGACCTTGTGCCCGTCAAGGTGGGCATGGTGCTGCTTGTCATAATATCCGTGCTTATACTTATTGACCTCATAGCCTCCATATGCGCGGTAAACAACCTGAACAACCGTCTGAAGCAGATAGATGAAATATCCTCCCTTATGCTTAAAAGCTCCATCAAGATAGGCGAAAAGCTTGCCAACGAGACCAACGAAATACGCGAAAAATACGACAGACTTGGCGAAAGCAAAGCAGCTGTGGAGATACGCGAAAAGTACGACCGCCTTATGGATCTGCGTGACGCACAGGTGGAGCGTCTTATCAAAGCGTTCCCGAATATCCGCTCGCTCAGCTACTCCGAATCCATGGATAAGCTGAAAGCGCGGGTCAATTCATACAAACGACTTGCTCGCATAAAGAAAAACGCCAAGGAGAGGGAGCAGCAAGGCGAAAATGAGCAATGATATATCAATAAGAGCGGCAGCTCCCGACGACGCCGGAGAGCTGCTGAAAATTTATGCGCCGTATGTGGTCAATACGGCGGTCACATTTGAATATGATGTGCCGACCCTTGAGGAATTTCGCGGCAGGATAAGCAATATCTTGCAAAGCCGTCCGTATATCGCGGCAGCGCGCGGCGAAAATATCGTGGGCTACGCCTACGCGGGAGAGTTCCACAGCCGCGCCGCATACAGCCGCTCGGCGGAGCTTTCGGTGTATGTGGCGCCGGAGGAGCGCCGAAACGGTATGGGGCGGCTTCTGTATACATCGCCGGAAGACGAGCTGCGCCGACAGGGCTATCTCAATTTGTACGCCTGCATAGCATACACCGAGACCGAGGACGAATACCTCACCCAAGACAGCGTCCGCTTCCACGAGCGTATGGGCTACAGTATCGTGGGCAGATTTCACAAGTGCGGCTGTAAATTCGGACGTTGGTACGATATGGTATATATGGAAAAACTAATAGGAGAGCATCATAATGAACAGAATACAGCTGAAAAAGCTTAACGAAAATATATATCTTATGAACGACAACGGCGAATCCACGGGATATATTGTCATCGGCAGCGAAAAAGCCGCAGTCATAGATACAATGAACGGCTATGAAAACGTGCGGGACATAGTGCGCACCGTCACCGACCTGCCCCTAATTGTCATAAATACCCACGGACACTGCGACCATGTTTACGGCGATATTTACTTTGACAAGGCGTATATCCACCCTGCCGACCTGCCCGTACTAAGGGAGCATACCGCGTACCCCGACTTTGCACAGCTTCGCGGCAGATACGGTCCCTCCGCAATACAGCAGGCGGCGCTGATGTTTGCGGAGAAATGCGGCAAACTTGGTATGCATATGCCCGAGCTGCTCCCCATAAACGACGGAGACATTATCGACCTTGGCGGACGAAGGCTCACCGTCATATCCCTCCCCGGACACACTCCCGGCAGCATATGCCTGCTGTCGGAGAAGGACAGGGTGCTTTTCACGGGCGACGGCATAAACCGTCACCTCTGGGCGCAGTTGGACGAAAGCAGCGACCTGCGGACAATCGCGGCAAATCTTGATAAAATAGCCTATGTCAAGGATAAAGCAGACTATATCCTCCACGGTCACGCCGCAGGCTTTGAGCCTATCGCCCTTTTTGACGAGCTCCGCGGCGGGATACAGGATATCCTTGACGGCAATACCGCCGACGATAAGCCATATCTTTGGTTTGGCGGCGAGGCTGTTATACACAATTACGGCAGCGGCAACGCCGTGGTATACAAGCGCGCATGATGAATATTTATACGCGGGAATATGCTTCCCCCATGGGAAAAATGCTCCTTGCCTGCGGCGATACGGGAATTGTCGGCGCATGGTTCGAGGGACAGAAATATTACGCCGCAGGACTTGATAATGCCGTAGAAAATCCCGAAGCGCCGCTGCTTGCCGCCGCTTCGGAATGGCTGGACGAGTATTTCGGCGGCGGACGTCCCGATATAAGCGCCCTGCCCCTTTCACCCACGGGAACGAACTTCCGCCGCAGAGTGTGGTCGGAGCTTTGCAGCATACCCTACGGAGAGACCGTATCATACGGCGAGCTTGCGCGGAGGCTGGGCGGAACGTCTCCCCGAGCCGTCGGAACAGCCGTGGGGCACAATCCCGTCTCGGTAATTATCCCCTGTCACCGCGTTGTGGGCGCAGACGGCGCTCTCACGGGATATGCAGGCGGTATTTGGCGGAAAAAGTTACTGCTTGAATTGGAAAGTACAGTCACTCCTTTAACTTCTCTATAGCCGTCCCGAAGTCATTTGGGACGGCTGAACTTTTAGGGTCGGATATGAGATAAGCGGTGTCGCACAGACCGAAATCCACCGCGGATATGATGTTTATGCCGCCGTCGGGAGTTTCGCTGTATGAAAAATAAGCCGTCCTGCCGTAGCCGCTGTCGTCCGATGAACCTGCATAGCGGAAAATGACCTCGTAGCCGAAACTTAGCAGCTTTGCGCCGTCGGTATCTTCTCCGCGCTGTGCCCCCGCCGTATCAAGCTTTATGGTCATGAGACTGCATTCGGCGCGCCGCTTCCGCTCATAGTCGTATTTCAGCTTCATATATTCCACAAATTCCGCATTGTCGGAATAATCCTCGGGCACAAAATCCGCGCCGCCGAATGTGGACGTTATATACTCCGTAAGGAACTCACCGCAAACGGCAATATCGCCGCTGACTTCGGTAATATCATCGTGATACAGCGTGCCGTCAATATCCCCCGAGACATACTCTCCGGGAGAGAGCCGCAGATTTTCCGCAATATATTTCTGCTGCGAGCCCGTCACGCCGTCGGGAACGAACTGCACGCCGATATAGACCTGCATATCCTTGTTATAACAAAGCACCGCAGGATAAAGCGTCTCCTCCCCCGTGAGAGTATCGCGGCTGCGCACGGTCGTCACCGCGCTTTCGCCCCACTCCTCCGTCCGAACGGGAACATAGCCGCCGTCCCAGCTCTGCACCGAGCCAAGCATAAGCTGATTGTATACCATGCGGTAGTAATTTTCGGGATAAGTGCCGTCGTAAATCTCAAAGCGGTTGAAAGCTATTGTACCCTTGAAATTTCCGTCGCCGTCGTATATATTCATAGGCGAGAACAGGGGCGCGGCAAGGGTCTCCCCGTCCTCCTCGGGCTGACGAACCTCCCAGCCGTAGGGCAGCGGCAGCTTTGCGATAAAGCTCAAGCCGCTGAAAATATCCTCGCTGTATTCCGTCAGACCAATGGTGTTGGCGGGAAAATATATGCTGTTATATACATATTGCGGCGCAGGTCCGTTGTTGTCACCGTCGGCTTTTTCAACGGATATCTCGTTTATATCCGCAGGATCTGTCGCGAGCACAATGCCCGTGTACCTTACAAATACTCTGTCGCCCACGGAAAAGCCGCTGTCGGAATGGACGCGGACATTTCCCGTGCCGTCGGTGACAATGTAATCCCCATCGGCACCGACCTCCCTGACCGTGGCATAGAACGACTTTACGGCGTACATATCAATGTATGCCGCCAGCGTCTCCCAGTCGTCCTTGTCTGCGCGGAAGTAACTGCGGCTGTTGCTGTCGGACACCTCGTAATAATAATCATCGCCGCGCAGCAGACGAAGCCTGCTGTACTGCCCGTCGGCGCTTTCCGTGGGATAAAGGCGGAGAGTATTTTCGTTTTCTTCCGTCCACGATACGTTTATATCAAGCGGCTCACCCTTGATAAAGGGCGCGAATAATTCCGTCCCGTCATTATAGGGTATATTGTATACATCTCCCGAAGCGTTTACAACGGCATAGGACGCGTGCTTCGGAAAGCCGTCCGCAGTACCGCCGTATACATCAAAGTCCGCCGTAAACAGACCGAAGCTTTCATCGCCGTTTACGGAAATAACGCCGTTTCCCATGCAGCAGAATGTCAGAACGACCTCACCGTCGGCTTCAAAAAACCGCGTAAGATAGTCGTATGGCAGCATGGTAAAGCTGCCGCTGTATAATATCTCGCTGCCCTTTGATATGGAGAAGCCGTCTTCCGTCACGCCCAGAACATAGCCGTCGCTGTTACGATAATCTCCCACGGTATAAACGGGGAAGAATCCCGTAAGACAGCGGCAAAGGGCGTACCAGTCCTCCGCAGGTATGGTGTAAAAGCGCTCCTTGTCTGTGGTCACGGAAATGACGCGGGGCGCGTCGGCATATTCCTCGCCCGAATAAAGGTGTGGCGACATTACTCTCACACTGCGCTTTTCATTTCCGTCGTACATATTCAGCGAATAATCCTGCACCAGACCGCCCTCGGGGATAAGCCTGCTCGCCTGCCGCCGTGATATTTCCGTCAGTTCCGCGCTGTTGACTATCCGTACAATATCCTCTATATTCTTCCTGTCGGACACATTAACATCGCGGCTTTCGGAGTATGCCTCCACCGTCACGGTGTACATATCCGCCTTTATATCCAGCAGACGTATGGGCACAAGGCTGTATATCTCCGTGCCGCGGCATATCCACAGCTCACCGTCCATTTCCATAAGCGCAATATCGTCCAGCGGCATATATTTTTTCTCGGTATAGCGGCTTATGTCGGGAGGGTCAAGCACAAAGTCCGCGTTCATCTGCTCCGTCCATTCCTCGGGAGAATAAGGGAAATCCTGCCACTCGGACAATGTATATACAACAACGGTCTCTCCGCTTTCGCGCCGCGATACCGTCATGGTCGTATCGGTAATATCATAGATGTACCCGTCATCGTCGCCGAAAAATGAGCTTGCGGCAGAACGCGCGATATTCCTGCCGGTGGCATACCGACCGTCGTGATACTCCGCCGCGCTTTCGGCGTTTGTCAGCAGGCACACAGCCGCAACACCCAGCACAAGCACAGCCGCAGCGGTAGCGATGACCGTGGGCTTTTTCAGCCCCAGCACACTTTTTATACGCGACTTTATATTGCTCTCGCCGAACGCCAATATGCCGTAAAGCCTGTTCTGCTTCACCGACATATTCAGCAGCGCGTTGGCATAGTCGCGGCGGACGTCCTCGCCGAAGCTGCGCACCGCACGCTCGTCGCAGGAAAGCTCCATGTCCCTGACCATAAGCCTGTAGGATATCCACACAAGCGGATTGAACCAATGCAGACACAGCGCCGCCATGGCGGCAAGCTTGATGATATGGTCACCGCGGCTGATATGCGTGCGCTCATGCGCCGCAATATATTGCATATCCTTTTCGGGCACGCCCTCGGGGATATATATTTTCGGCTTTATTATACCGTATACAAAGGGCGAGGATATACCGCCGCAGACGTATATATTGCCGTCCTTGCATATGCTGCCCGACACGGTTTTACGCACGCGTAAATATGATACGATCGTGTATATCAGCATTATCACCGCGCCAAGAAGCCATACCGCCGCCGCGATACCCATTATTATCTGCAAAGGTTCGACGCTGTTGTTTGGCGCCGCCGCAGGCAGACTGCCGTTTATGGCTTCATTGACCTGCGAGACGGACTGCGGCGCGGCGATCACCTCGGGCGCGGCGGAGTGTTCGATATTATCGGGAATATACGTCATGCTGCCCGACTTTGTTTCGGGACGGATAAGGTTAAACAGACTTGCCGCCGACGAAAATGAAAGCGGACACAGCAGCCGTATCCCCAGTATGCTCCACAGCATGTAGGAATATTTTTTCGGCAGCTTTTTCATCGGCAGCCGCAGCAGCATTATCACCGCCGCGATATACGCTCCCGTTATGCTCATATTAAGCACGGTCCTGAATATTTCCGTCATATTGATACCACCTCACATTGCAATTGGAGATCAATCATTATCAATTGTAAATTCATCGATAAGCTTTTTCAGCTCCTCCGCCTCATGGCGGGTCAGCTTTTCCTTGCCCAGAAACGCCGCAAGGAACATAGGCAGAGAGCCGCCGCAGCTTTTGTTCACAAAGCTTTCGGACTTCTCCCCCATTACGTCCTCACGCGAGCGCAGGGAGGATATGACCGCACTTTTGCTTTGTATCACGCCCTTGACCGTCAGCTTTTTTACCACGGTATATACAGTGGATTTTTTCCAACCCAGCTTTTCAGCCGCCATTTCCACCAGCTTGCCCGATTTGATCGGCTCGTTCTCCCAGATAATTTCCATCAGACCCTGTTCGCTGTTTGATATGCTCATTTTATCCTCTCCTAAAACGGTCTATTAAAATAGACCGATCTCTGTAAAATTAGTCTATCACAATAGACCGATTTTGTCAATAGGTATTTAAAATTTTATGTTGCAAATCGGAATTTATCCTATTAGGATTTAATAAAATTTGGGCGCACAATGTGCGCCCTCTGCTATTATCTATTCACAAAATGGTATATTACGCCGATACCTTGGCGGTGCGGCGCGCTTTGTGCGTAATGACAATGCCGTTCTTTTTCAGCAGTCTCCTGCGGCAGATGAAATATGCAGGGATAAGGAACGCGTCCGCCAGTATCCATGCCATGGGAGATGCAAAGCAGGCAGCGCCGAAGCCGTATATCCCCACAAGATATGCCACAAGACCCCTGCCTATCATTTCCAGCACACCTGCAATGGTCGCCGTGGGCGAGAAGCCCATGCCCTGTATTGTAAACCGCACGATATTTACCAGCGCCAGCGGGAAATGGAATGACGCCAAGGTCATAAGGAACTGCTTGACAAGCGGCAGCAGATGCATACTTTCCTCGTTGAGGAATATCATCGCCAGCCAGCGGTTGGTAAACAGCAGCACCGCAAAGCTTGCGGCGGAATACACCGCGCCCAAGACGGTACACGCTCCAAGACCCTTGCTGAGCCTGTCCCACTGCTTTGCACCAACGTTCTGTCCCGCGTAGGTCGCCATGGTGCTTCCCATTGCGTCAAAGGGACAGCACACGAACATGGACAGCTTGTTTGCGGCGGTAACGGCGGTGACGTACATTGTACCCAGCTGATTTACCGCAGTCTGCAGCACTACGCTGCCTATCGCCGTAATGGAATACTGCAAGCCCATGGGAAGTCCCATCGCAAGCAGCAAACCCATCTGTTTTACGCTTGGTATCCAGTCGTCCTTTTCCATGCGGAGTATCTCAAAGCCGCGGCAGACCTTGAACAGACAGCCGAAGCCCGAGATAAACTGTGCAATGACCGTTGCCAGCGCCGCTCCGAACACGTCCATTTTGAAAAAGAAGATAAACACAATATCCAGCACGATATTTATAACGGAGGATATTACCAGCCATACCACGGGAGTTTTGCTGTCCCCAAGGGAGCGGAGTATGGACGCGCACATATTATACAGAAAATATGCGGAAATACCGCAGAAAATTGTAAAAATATATATGTATGCTCTGTCAAAAATATCCTCGGGGGTGTTTGTGACAGTCAGTATATCGGTGCAGAATATCATGGTAACGGCTGTGATGACAACGCTGAAAATAATGCAGAGCCATAGGGAGCCTGCTGTAAATCTGCGAAGCTGCTTATAGTCTGCCGCTCCGAATTTCTGCGATATGGGTATGCCAAAGCCGTTGCAGATACCCATTACAAAGCCGATAACAAGAAAATTCACCGAGCCTGTGCTGCCTACCGCCGCAAGAGCGTCGCCGCCGAGAAACCGTCCGACGATGGCGGTGTCGGCAATATTGTAGAACTGCTGAAAAAGAAATCCGAACAGCAGCGGCACACCGAAACCAAGTATCAGCTTCATGGGGCTGCCTTTTGTAAGATCCTGTGTCTTTGCCATAATATTCTCCTTGCAAAATATGCATAATTGTAAAAATCTATCCTTGCAGATTATTTTCATCTCTCTGCAAGTTCAATATTATAGTGCATACTATACATAAAAACAACAGGATTTTTATACAAAAGTTTGAACTTTTTCCCTATACTGTTGCAAATAAAAATGAACGCGGGAAAATGCATTTTGTCTGAAAAATGTTTGATTTTATATTGACGGGGTGTATAATAATATAGTATAATTACTGTGTAAAAGTATGTAGCGGCGCAAAAACGCCGCATTATGGAACCGCTGATTAAATCTGGTGCGCAGATTGCGCAGTCAGATTTTTCGTCAGATTGTATCAAAACGACGCAGGAATACTTGCGTATTTCAAGGAGTTTTGGTACAAGATGACGTAAAATATGCAAGTAAGATGCGTGCCAAGCCGTAGGCGCGATTTAATCAGCGGGTCCTCAGTCTTTGGTACTGTGCGAAATATATACCGCGTGGGAAATGGAGGGTATGCTTTCGCCCTGCTGGGAGGCGGTGGGGGACATAAGCGCTCCCGTTGCGCAGAACAGTATATTCTTTATCTCCCCCGTGCGGACGCGGTTGAGGAAGTAGCCGCATAATACCGAGCCCGAACAGCCGCAGCCCGAGCCGCCCGCGTGAACGTCCTGCTCCTCTAAGTCGAACATCATCAGACCGCAGTCGCGGTGCTGCTTGGAAATATCAATGCCGTCCATGCGCAGCAGCTCAATGAGCAGCCTGCTGCCCACAAGACCAAGGTCGCCCGTTATAATGGCGTCGAACTGCTCGGGGGACATGGCGGTATCTTTAAGGAACGTCTCGATAACGTCCGCTGCGGCAGGAGCCATTGCCGCACCCATGTTATTGGCATCGGTCACGCCAAGGTCAACTATCTTGCCCACGGTCACAGCACGAACGTAAGGGGCGGAAGCCTTGGGGGACAATATAGCCGCGCCCGAGGCGGTACACGTCCATTGCGCGGTGGGAGTGCGCACGCAGCCATAGGATAGAGGAAAGCGAAACTGGCGCTCCGCCGAGCAGAAGTGTGACGAGGTTATCGCCGCCACCTTGCCGCCGATACCGCTGTCGGTCATGAGGGAAGCAAGGGCAAGCCCCTCGGACATTGTGGAGCAGGCGCCGTAAATGCCGAACACGGGTATCTCAAAGTCGCGCAGACCATAGGTGGAGCTGATACATTGGTTCAGCAGGTCGCCCGCAAACATATAGTCAATGTCGGCAGGCTTCAAGCCGCCCTTGGACAGCGCCTTGTCCAGCGTGCGCTTAAGCAGTTGGCTCTCACCCTTTTCCCATGTCTTTTCGCCGAAGTAGCCGTCCTGCTCAACCTCGTCGAAATATTTCCCGAGAGGTCCCTCGCCCTCCTTTTTGCCCACGATGGCGGCATAGCTGTGTATCGAGGGCGGATCGTCCATTATAAATGTACTGCGTGATATTTTCTTTGCCATAAAATACTCCTTTATAATAAAGTATACCAATATTTTGTCCCCGGGGCGGAAAAATATACAGCATGAGGTGAATAAAATGATATGGATAGTATTGATATTAGTGTGGATAGTTTCACCTATAATACTGCTATGCCTTTTTATAAGCAAATGCGGAGAGAATAAGCGTCTCCGCCAGCAAAACCGCGTACTACGCGAAAAGCTTGACGCTGCCCTGCAAGATCGTGACGGCGTTCATGAAGCGGAAACGCCCGAGCCGCAGGAGAATAATATACAGCAGGATAAAGCGGCGGAAGCGCCTGCCCAAAATATGCCGCAGGATAATGCTCCGCCGCAGGAAAAGCCTGCGGAGTCTCCCTATAAAATGCCCTACAATATGCCGCAGTATAATGCCGCGGCGCAGAGCAGACCTGCGGAGAATATTCCCGTAAAAACGGAAGTCAAGGCGGAGAAAAAGTCCGTCAGCACCATAAATATAATGCTGATATTGGGTGCGCTTTTCATTATAATATCGGGACTTATCTTTGCCACAACAACGTGGGAGTTCCTGTCAAGCGGCATACGCGCCGTGGTCATATTCTTCTTTGCGGCGATATTTTTCGGCATATCCTCCGTTGCGGAGCGTAAGCTGAAGCTGCCCAAAACGGGTATGCTGTTTTACACTCTCGGCAGCGTTTTCCTGCCTATCACTCTTGTGGCGGCAGGCTATTTCAAGGCGTTCGGCGAGTACCTCTCTCTGACGGGCGGCGGAAAGTTTATACTGCTGACCGCCACCTTTGCGCTGCTGTCGGCGGTGTGCATAAAGGGCGGCTGCGACTATAAAAGCAAGGCTTTCACATGGTGCGGACTGCTGAGCATTTCCGCGGCGGTCTGCTGTATCATACTGCATTTTACCGAGGACTCGGCGGTGTTCGCGCTGGCGGCTTCGCTGTACAGCTTCGGCATGATATTCCTCTGCGCCTTTTTGGGCAAAAAAACATCGGAGCGCTTCGGCACAATGCTGTCCCTGCTGAACAGCTTCGCCGCCATAAACGCGGTGCTGCTGAGCATAAGCGGTCTTGCGGCGGCATTTTCGGGAAGCGGCGGTCTTGCGCTGGCGGCGTGCGTGCTTTTCGCCTGCGGCTACCTTAAAGCAAGCTTCACGCAAAATAACGCTTTCGGCGGCGCTGTGCCATTTACCGTGTTCCTTACCCTGGGACTTTTCGCGGCGATATCTCCCAACGATATAAACGGCGTTGCGTTTACACTTGTGGCGGTGTCGGCGGTGCCCGCAGTGTTGTCCTTTATGAATATTATACCCGCAAAGCTGAAAAGCGCCATGGGTGCAGTATCGGCGGTGTACGGCGGCTTTATCCTGATTTTCTGCGTAATATCCGCGTTTGCGGCAGAGCCGAGCGTAATGCTGATGGCGGCTTACATCGTGCTGACGGCGGAAATACTGCTGCTTGCAAAGCTTAACAAAAGCAGGGTAATGCTGCATATTTTCCCCGTATCCTGTACGATAACGGCTATACTTGCCGCGCGGCTGGCGTTTGACGGCTTTGCGGATAAGTATATTTATATCCTGCTGACGGTGACAGCCGCTGCGGCGGTATTGCAGAGCGTGTTCGTGCTTATCAAAAAGGCGGCTGTTCGCACGGTAACTTCGGATATTATATTTGCTCTCACCGCAGGCATCACGGCGGCGGCGGCGGTCTTTGAGCAGCGTTGCGCCAACGATATGCTGCCATTGGCGACCTTACTCATTGCCATAGCGGATATGATGATACCCGCCGCATTCAGCGACAGAGCATGGAAAAAGCCCTTGTTTTCAGCGGCGGCAATGCTTACGGGCGCACTTCTTGCGGTGCCCCTTGACTGTATTTTCATGTTCCCCACGGAATACATACTTCTTGCGGTAACGGCGCTTCTTGCCGTGCCTGCTGTGCTGTATACAATATTTGGCAAGGATAAGGGCACCGATATTGCAGTATCGGTATCAATGCGCACAGTCGCCGCATTATTCTTTATTATATTGGCGGTCTGGGACGAAAACCCTATCGGCATAGTCAGCATTTTTGCGGCGGTGAGCCTTGTGCGTGCCTTTGCAAAGAAAAGCAAACCCGAGTTTGCCTTGGGACTTTCCGCCGTATATTTTGCGGCAGGATTCGCCGCGCGGCTTGCCTTTAAGGAGCTGACCTTTGAGCGGTCGCTATACTTCATCTGCGGCGCGGCGGCTGTGGGGTATATCCTGTCCATGCTTCTCCACAGCGACAAAAACGGCTTTATCAAGCTGACGAATATCATATCGCGGTATTTTATGCTTGCGGTAAGCACGGGCTTGCTGCTTATCCTCGGCGCGGAGCTCGGCACGGCGGCGGACATGGTATTCACGGCGCTGTTCCTGCTCATGACAATAACTGCGTTTTATAATGAAAGGGTACCCGTGCCGCTGCTGCTCCCGCTGACGGTGCTATATCCCGTTATAGCTGATATAATGGAAAATTACTTCTTGGAGCATGATATGTTTATCATACAGCGGCAGAGCGGCACATTTCTGACCGACGAGAGCCACCTGCCCATAGTGACGGTCATTGCGGCGGTAATGCTGCTGACGGTACTGCCGGGATATATCCTGCACCGCCATAAGCTGTGGGAGAAAAAGGACGGCGCTTATCTGCTTGATGTTTTCGCCGTGACCCGCTTTGTGGGACTGTTCACATATATGAAATACGCCGACGGCGACATAACAAAATGGTGTACCATATGGGTGGCGGCGATGTCTGTCATTACACTTTGCAAAAAGGACACCAAGCTCACAGCGCGGCGTATCCTGCTGACGGTCACATTGTTCGCCCCGTTCCTCGCATGGATTTGCCAGCCTTTCTTCGAGCTGCCCGACATTATATCGCTGGAGCTGAAAATACTGCCCGTGCTGCTTTACTGCGCGGTACTGCGGCTTATCTGGCGGGATAATCTGAAAGCGGTGGACAATATCACATTCTGGGTCTACACGGCTTCATACGTTGTGCTGTTTATCGCGGCAATATCCTCGGGCGACCTTGCGGACGGACTTATCATTGTAATATCGGCGTTTTTGCTGCTGGTGTTCTCCTTTATGGTCAAGCAGAAGAAGTGGTTTATACTGTCCCTGACGGTCATTGTGACGGCGACGCTCATCATGAGCAGGAGCTTCTGGGCGAGCCTTGCATGGTGGGGATATCTCCTTGCGGCAGGACTGATACTCATTGCCATCGGAGCGGCAAACGAGCTGAAAAAGCAGGCGGCGACGAGGGAAAACAAGTCCGATATTGAGCAGAAGATAACGCGGTTTATGTCCGAGTGGACGTGGTAGAAATAACAAATTTTGTAGGGGACAGGTCTCCCGTCCCGCATTTAGCGTCATATAACAATAAACATTTTTATACTAAACACCATTTAAAATATGAAAAAAATCAAGCCGATAATCTTGA
>JBJEQM010000368.1:0-4710 GCA_051881755.1 Oscillospiraceae bacterium | reverse complement strand
GTCTCATGGCGAACTCGCCCAGAATAGGAGGCAGGTCAAGGTCAGCCAGCGTCGGGATATCGTTTCTCAGCAGACGGATAGCTATTGCCGTGTGACCTTTCTGATGATATACGTTGACTCTGTGACGGTAGCCGCGGCGCGTAACATATGAAAAGTCCGTATCGACCTTATTCTTGATGTTTTCAAGGTTACGTCCCGATGTCATCTGCTCAACTATCTTCATAATGCCTGCTTCGGTCATTTCGGGATAGGAGCTGAGTTTGCGGAGCGAGCCGTGAAGTCTGACAACAGGTGTGATATCCGCTGTGAAATGTACGTCCGAGCAGCCCAGAACTCGCGCTTCGTCAAGAATTTTGTCTATGCTGATAATAACCTTGTCGTTAGGTCTGTTTTCCATTTCCATAGTAAATAGTATCCTTTCGCGGTGTATTTTTATATTCTGTATATTATATTTCCCTGTCGGATCTACAATACATTATATATAGTATACATGATTATACTGCGTATGTTACGCGGACAAGCTCGTCCATAGTAGTTTTGCCTTCCTGTACCAGCTCGGAGACGTTATCACGCAGGAGCTTTGTACCCTGTGATTTTGCCAGCGCGGAGATCTGGTCGATCTTACCGCCGTTGGCAATAAGTCCGGTCATTTCCGTTGTACAGGTGAGTATCTCATGGATAGCGGTACGTCCAACATAGCCCGTATTATTGCACTTGGGACAGCCGCAGGCGTCGTATATCGTAATGGATTCCGGTATACCCATCAGCTCGTTCTCCTCGGGAGTGGACATTCTGGGTACGCGGCATTCGGGACATATCTTTTTAACAAGTCGCTGAGCAACGATACCGATAAGAGATGTTGCGACCATGTACGGCGCAACGCCCATATCTACCAGACGGGTTACAGTGGAAGCGGAGTCGTTTGTATGCAGTGTGGATAGCACCATATGACCGGTGATAGCAGCACGGATAGCGATCTCGGCTGTTTCCTGGTCACGCATCTCACCGATCATTACGATATCGGGGTCCTGACGGAGGATAGAACGGAGAGCCGCCGCGAAGGTCATGCCCGCCTTAACGTTTACCTGACACTGATTGATACCCTCGATATCCTTTTCGACAGGGTCCTCAACCGTAACTACGTTTACATTAGGCTTTGCAAGCTCGCCCAGTGCAGCGTAAAGGGTGGTAGTTTTACCGGAACCTGTAGGACCTGTTACCAGCAGAACGCCCTGCGGTACCTTGATGAGCTTGGCGAAGCGCTCATAGTTGTAATCGGTCATACCGAGGTCTGTTATCTTACGCAGAGCAACGTTGCCCGTTGACAGGATACGGATAACGACCTTCTCGCCGTTTACCATGGGGAGGTTAGATACACGGACATCCAGCGTGGTGCCGTCAACGACCTGAGAGAAACGACCGTCCTGAGGTACTCTCTTTTCGGCGATGTTCATGCCGCTTATGATCTTGAGACGTGTTACCAGCGCGTTATGTACAACGTTTGATACGTTCATCAGCTCAATAAGGTCGCCGTTTACACGTATACGGATTCGCGTGTATGTCTTGAACGGCTCGATATGAATATCCGTCGCGTCCGCGCGGAAGGAGTTTTCAACGATAGTGGTCGCCAGCTTAACGATAGGCGCGTTGTCGATTCTGTCTGCGGATTCCTCGTCCATTGCGTTAAAGTCGTCGTCGTTGAACTGATTTTCAACGCTGTCCAGAATGGAGGAGGTATTCTGCATGGAGTAGTTCTTGCCGATAGCCTTTACGATAGCAGCTTTTGTTGCAAGAACAGGCACAACGTCCATACCCGTTGTTACCTTGATATCCTCGAAGATGTAGAAGTTAACCGGGTCGTGGGTCGCAACCGTCAGACGCTTACCTGTTACCTTGATAGCAATAATGGTATGCTTTTTCGCCAAGGACTCGGGAATTTTTCTTACCGCTTCAACATCGACAACAGTCTCGGGGTCGTCAAGGTCGATAAACGGAACATTCAGCTTCTTGGCAAGTGTCTGTCCGAACTGAACGTCGGTAACATAACCCAGCTCAATAACATAGTCGCCGAAATATTTACCGGGTGTGTTTTCTTCTTTTTTTACGTCAAGAACGTGCTGCAGCTGCTGCTCAGTAATGATCCCTTCATTTACCATATACTGACCAATAGGAATATTTTTCATCTCAATGCCCCGTTTCTCCGCAGATAAAAGTTTGGAAGCGGCGGCTGTTCTGCGGTACAAAGCCTCCGCGATAATATCCTTTTGAGAAATTGCGCTGATGCGCAAAATAAAATAGTATAATAACTATTGTATTTGACGAAAAAATATGTTAAGATAATAGTATCAAATTTTCATAGTAAAGGAGAATGTAGTAAAATGGCTTTAGCACTTGCCGCCACCGGCGGCGAAATTGGTATCTACGCCGGAATATGCGTAGTAGTTTTTTTATTTGGAATATGTATCGGAAGCTTCCTTAACGTTTGTATATTAAGACTTCCGCGGGGAGAATCGCTCATCAAGCGAAATTCTCACTGCATGACCTGCGGAGCAGAGATCAAGCGTTACGACCTGATACCGCTTTTCAGCTGGCTTATCCTCGGCGGAAAATGCCGTGCCTGCAAAGCGCCCATCTCTCCGAGGTACTCGGTAGTGGAGGGTCTGACGGGAATACTTTTTGCGCTGATGTTCATAAAATACGATTTTATTTACGACGGCTTGGCTTATCCCGTAATGCTTTGCCTGTTCCTTGCAGGAGTGATAGTGATCGGATTTGAGGATTTTGATACTCAGGAAATGTCCGTCTGTGTTCTGGTGTATCTCGGTATCGTCGCCTTTGCGTCAGCTGTACTCAGCGTACTTTGTCCCACCGTGTTCCGCGGAAACTCTCTGCACATCACCGACAGACTTATCGGTATGTTTGCAGTAAGCGTGCCGCTTCTGCTCATCGGCTTCGTTATCACGCCGCTTGTTTACATATTCTTTGTCAGCGAGGATCACAAATCTATCCGCCGTCTTAAGAGACGTCTGAAAAACAAGGGACTTTCCGCCAAGGAACGCGACAGAGTAACGGCATCTCTCAACGAAAAGCTTGCGGCTGTCAAGGAGCGCGGACCCGTGTTCGGATTCGGTATGGGAGACGTTATTTTCATGGCAGCGGGCGGACTTATGCTCGGCTGGAAAGCCGTTATAGTCGCCGCGTTTATCGCCATTGTGCTGGGTGCGCTTTACGCCATGATACTGAAGATAATAAGCGCCAAGAAAGGCGAGGAAAGCGAGAGCGCATTTGCTTTCGGACCGTTCCTTGCCATCGGACTTGCCGCCGCGGTATACTTCGGAACGGAGATATTCGATCTTTACATGAACGCATTTACCGTTCCCGAAATACCTGTGATGTAAAAAAGGATTTTACAGGGTGTGTACGCTGTACGCACCCTGTATTTTTTGTTACATGTCGTAAGGTGTAATAAAAATGATATAAGTAACATTTCCCACTGTCTGGGAGCTTCCGTTATACATCAAAGAGTCAACGTAAGGAGTTCCGATACTCATAAGTGAAATATTATCCGATGTAATGCCGAGCTTTGCCGCGCGCATTTCACAGAATGATGTGTCTATATCGAGATTTGCAAGCGGAACAAAGCTTTCTGTGCTTACTACCGTATCCGGCATAAGAGCCGAATGAGGCACGCTTGAAACGGTATACGTTACCGAGCGGCTTCCGGCAGTAGCGTCAAAATTCACCTTAATGGAATAATCGCTTTCGCCGTAATATGCCTCGCCGAGAGCGATACGGCACTCGGAAGTACCCGGAACCTCCGCGTTTGATGTCACAGCAGCAGTACCTTTTCTTCTGAGGAGTCTGCCGTAATAGGCCTTGTTGTTATAGGTAAACTTATTGTCCACCTCATTGATGGTAATTATCTGAAGGTGTTGTTCCAGATCGCTTCTCAGAGTGTTTGCCGCCGTGATAGCTGCAGCTTTTTTCGATGGGTCGGATATAAGATTGGCAGCAGTCAGACCGCTTGCGTCATCAAGAAAATATTTTGCAGCAGACGCAACATCCGTAACGCTTCTGTTGACCGTTGACGTACCGAAAGTATACGACGCGGATTCGCCCTTTGAATAAATTCCGAATGCCGCAGCATACCTTGTTGATTCGGCAAGGTACTGAGACATACCCGTCTGGGTATTTCTCTGGGATTCATAAAGGGTGGAATCAATGTACGTACTCCTTATAGGCTTCATCATATTCATGATAGCCGCCATCAGGATAGTCAATATTGCCATTACGATGATCAATTCCACCAAAGTAAAGCCTTTAAATCTTTTCATAGCGTCACCCCTTAATTAGAATGACCGAGGATATATCTGTATCTGAGGTTATAATCCTTTTCCTCAGACGCAGGCACCGCCGAATCCGAGCCGCCGGAATCCTTACGGCTCATAAGGATATAGATGTCAGCACCGCAGCTGAATGTATTGCCGGAATAGCTGCTCTTGAAAGAAACATAATTGTTGTTTGTCGAAACTCCTCCGCCTGTGCTTGCAGGGGGAACGGTGCTGGGGTCGGAAGAAGAGCTTCCGCTGTAAAGAATCTTATGCGCCTCGGAATCTGTCTTATTTTCAATGTATTTCATCTGATATGAAAGGCTTGTGTTGACGATATGATTGCTTCTGTTTATCCTGCTTACATTTGCGTATATCTGGA
>JBJEQM010000367.1:0-4718 GCA_051881755.1 Oscillospiraceae bacterium | reverse complement strand
ATTTCCGCCGTGCGGGTGGGGTATTCCTGCGGCATTTTCCGCGCGCATGGGAGCTGCGGCTATGGTCTGCACGGCTTCGCCGCCGCTCTCCTCGGCGCGCATTATATCAGACGGCGAGGGGAATTTCGGTGCAGGCTCGGGCTTTTTCATCTCGGGAGGCTTGATATTGTCGGGCTTATGCTCGGGCTTTGTCTCCTTTTTCGGCTCGGGCACGGTCATTTGGGGCGGTTTATGCTCGGGAGGCTTGGCTGTGTTTTTGGCTGTGCTTCCCGACGGTGCGGACTTATTATACAGGCGCATCATCTCCGCTTTGTATTTTTCCGCCATGGCGTTAAGCTGTGCTTTTTCGTTCATATTTTATCCTGCCTTTCTTGGTTTATAGTATGTCTTTACAGTATATTCGCGATATAGTAAAAAAATGCGGCGCGGAGCAGGATAGTGAATAGTGAATAATGAATAGTGAATAATGAATAGTGAATATTTTTAAATTTATGATAGGGGGACGGGTCTCCCGTCCCCTACGATGCTTTGGGGCAATAACTCATCGAATGACGCGGAGCAGGTCTGTATATCGTTGACTTTATAAAAAATATACACTATAATAGTATAAAAGGGAAAAGAGAAAAAATATTTAGGAACCGCTGCATGAACGAGATGAATTCTATATACTAAAAGTATTGTATAGAGCGATTTATACATATAGTTGCATAAAATAATTCGCAAAAAAGTTTTTTTATAAGCTAAAGTTTTTAAAGATTGCGCCGATAAATTATGTAGAGGCGGATTTTGATTATCCGCAATACATTAAGACTGCTTCGGCGGTCGGAACGGAGGCTGTTATGGAGATAAAAAATTACGGTTCGGCTGTTAACGCATATAAAAATATCGGTTCGGACTACAGAAGCAAATCCGTTAAGAGCGGCAGAGCGGCAGCTGCGTCCGTTAAGAATACCGATACTCTGGAGATCTCGTCCGCCGCTAAGGCGAATAATCTCGAAAATGCCAAGGCTGCTGTCAGAAAGAGCGTTGAAAAGGACGCTCCCGCAGACAGGATCGCCGCCATCAAGGCTAAGATCGCCGACGGCACCTACAGAATATCTCCCGAAAATGTGGCTGCGGCTATTTTTGAGGGATAAAAGTATTCCGGCGTGCGCTATGAAAGGATGTGCCTGTTTTGATCGATTACTTTAAGCTTGTTCGCTTCTTCGGCGAATATACCGCCCATTACCGCGAGCTGCGGGATTTTGAATACAAAAAGCTCGACATGATAAACAACGACCGTATCGAGGAACTGAGCAACATTCTTTCCGTTGAGCAGGCGCTAATTATGAAAACCAATTCCTACGAGGCAAGACGCATAAATCTTCTGGGCGAGGATTCAAAGCTGACCTTCCGCGAGATAATCGACAAGGCTCCCATATCCTGCAAAAAAAGGCTTCAGCAGCAGTACGATGAGCTTTCGGAATGCGTTATGAAGATAAAGGAACTTAACGATCTTGCTAACATCATTATATCCGGCAGATTAAGACGAGTGGAGCGCCGCACCGCAGAGCTTGACACCTATAACGACAAGGGCGCACTCAAGACGGAACACGCTTCAAGGGCTGCAATATACAAGAACGTTTGATATATATAGTAAAAAGGAAAGGTGAGATAAATGGCTTCAAGCTTTATGGGGCTGTATGTTCAGAGAGAAGCGCTCGTAAATGCGCAGAAGGCTCTGGATATTACAGGCAACAATATTTCCAACATCAACACGGAGGGCTACTCTCGTCAGAGAGTTGACGTCTGCTCCGTTGCCAACACGGGATACAATCTTTTATATAATACAAGCACCTCTATGGCAGGTCAGGGCGTTGATTCCGTGGGCGTTACACAGCTCCGCGACGTGCTCCTTGACGAAAAGGTGAGAAGATATACCACGAGCGCGAATAATTACCATGTCAAGGACGATGTAATGTCCGACGTGGAGACCGCTCTTGATAACATCGAAGCGGAGGAGTCGGGTCTTGCCACCAACCTGTCCAAGCTGAAAGAGGCTTTGCAGAGCTTTACTGCGGATAATGCGAACCGCGGCGAGATAGCCAACGTTGTTATGCAGTCCGCAAGGTCTGTAACCGAGCAGATAAGATACCTCGACAACCGCCTTACCGAAATATCCGAGCGTACTCTCGGCGACGCCAACAGCACGGTATCTGCCATAAATACCCTGCTTGAAAATATGGGAAATCTCAACGAGGAGATAACCACAAGCTACGTTCAGATGGGTTATATTTCTTCCAGCACGGGCAATTACAAGGTGCAGGAGGAATACGGTCCGCTGGAGCTTAAGGATAAGATGAATGTTTATCTTGACAAGCTGGCGGAATACGGAGACGTTTCCTACGAGGCGCAGAACGACGGCTCATTTACGGTATACTTTGCGGGACAGATAGTCGTTCACCGCGAAAAGTATGCTCAGATGGCCATGACCGAGGTAAATCCCGAGCCCTTTGATATGGGCTTTGCGGTAACGTCGGCGGGAACCTACGACAAGGCTACGGATACATACTCCAATCTGAAGGACAGCGACGAATGGTATGATATCCGCGTTGCAAACGGCGATTCCATTGAAAATTATGTCCGCGACCAGATAGCGCTGGGCGGTACGGTGGATATTTCCGGCACGGAATATATCAGAGGCGGTACTCTCAGAGGCTACCTCGATACATACAACGGCGACGGCATCTACGCTCAGGACGGCGGAAACACCTATCAGGGCATTGAATACTACCGCGATATGCTCAATTCCTTCGCCAAGACCGTCACAGAGGAGCTTAACAATATTTTTGCGGATTTCGGCTTTGAGATACTGACCTATGAAAATGCGAACGGCGTTTCCGATTTCCGCACGGCGGCTCAGAATTTCAAGCTGACCGATACATGGATAAACGACCCCGGCATTATCGCTCACCCCGAGGATCCCGACAATGATCTGGAAGAGCTGGATAACACATGGATACACAAAATGCTGGCGGCATTCTCCGACAATCACAAGTACGGCTACACCGACGCTTCGGGCAAGGATCACTACGACCCCAACGAGCTTGGCTTTGAAGCGTTCATCGCGCATATTTCCGATAACCTCGGCACGCAGGTGGAGGGCAACACAAAGCTGATGGAAACTACCGATATAATGCTGGACAGCGTTACGGACGCCCGCGACGAGGTCATGGCGGTCTCCATTAACGAAGAGGGCATCAATATGCTCAACTATCAGAAATGGTATAATGCTATCGCCAGAGTGGTCACTACTCTTGACGAGGCTTTGGATAAAGTAATAAACGGTATGGGCCGCGTTGGTCTGTAATTTGTAAGGAGAGCTTGAAATGAGAGTTACACAGAGTATTGCCGACAGGCTGTATCTTAAAAATAATAATATGATGCTCACCAATATGCTGGAAAACCAGGTAAGGATATACACAGGTAAGCAGTATACGAGAGCTTCTCAGGATTCCATCAATGCCAGCAAGGCGATGAGCGTAAGACGTCAGCTTCGCGACCTTGATATGTACGACAGCAACCTCGCTACAGCCAAGGGCTATTATGAAGCGGCCGAGACCAATCTTACCACCATTGCTCACGACATTTACCTCAATTTGCAGACAAAGCTGGAGGCTGCCTGCAACGACTCCTACAGTGCCGACGACCGCGCTATTTTCGCCCGCGAGATAGAGGAGTACGGCGACTTCGTACTGGAGACCTTAAACAGCGATTACGCCGACCGTCAGATTTTCGGCGGCTCCAACAATTCCACGGTGCCTTTTACAAAGGAGCTTGTTACCGGCGAGGACGGTACGGAGCATTACGAGGTGTTCTATAACGGCGTAAATGTAAATGCGGCGACAAGTCTTGATGATTTTCCCGGAGGCAAGCCCGTTTATATTGATGTGGGCATGGGAATACAGTATAACGACAATTATGAGGTAGACCCTCAGACTGCCATGGATATTTCGCTTAACGGCGCGGAAATAACAGGCTACGGCAAGGCTGTCGACAGCGACGGCAATGAATACAATCTCAATTATATCCAGATGATATACGACGCGGCGGATGCCCTTAAAAGGAATGATGTGGATTTTGCCAACGCTACTCTTGACAGGCTCAATAAGGCTAACTCGGGCATACTCACCCACATCACGACGCTGGGCGCCAAGCAGAACAGAGTGGAATTTTATACGAACAAAAACGAGGATTACCGTTACAGTCTGCTGGAAAGACAGAATGAAGTCGAGGGCTGTGATATGTACAAGGAGATCACAGAATACGAATCCACCGATGCGGCTTATCAGGCTATCCTCCAGATGAGTTCAAACATTCTTCCCAGAAGCATTTTCGATTTTATTTGATTTTACATATACTATATCTTTTTCTGAAAGGTGTGAAATTTTATGGAGCAGCTTTTAAGTATCAAGCATGTCCCGATTAAAATTGAAGTAAATGTAACACGTCCGGAGTTCAAGGCGAAAAAGCCTGAGGGCGATTCCCCGTCTGTGAAGATATCCAAGCAGAGCGACGGCGGTGTTACCGTTGCGGCTCAGCCATACAAGATCGATCTTGCGGAGGCAAGGTATGATACTTACACCCCATCTGTGGCTGCTTCTTCCGACAGTCTTACGCTGACATACGACGCTGTGGCTAAGCTGCCCGGCGACGATGAGGCGGCGTCCGCTCTCGTC
>JBJEQM010000366.1:0-4744 GCA_051881755.1 Oscillospiraceae bacterium | reverse complement strand
TGTATAACTACGACGATGACCGCCCAGCGGCAGTTAAGTACCTTGTCAAGTATTTTGCCGTAAACATTGGCAAGCTTGTCGCTGAATGTCTTTTTGAATACCGTGTTGTCGCCTATCCATGCGGAGCAGGCTGTGGGAACAAGTGTAAGTGCCACAACAAGGCTTGCAGCAAGGGAGAAGCCTATGGTCAGAGCCATATCGGTGAAAAGCTGTTTTGTGATACCTGTGGTAAATGCGATAGGTACAAATACTACGATAGTGGTGATGGTGGAAGCGGTGATCGCACCTGCGACCTGCTTTGCGCCCGCAACGGCGGCTTCCTTGCGGCTGACGCCCTCGGAGCGCATACGGAATATGTTTTCGATAACAACGATAGAGTTATCAACAAGCATACCTACGCCGAGAGCAAGTCCGCCCATGGATATCATGTTAAGGGTTATTCCCGCAAAATACATCAGTACAAATGTTGTAACAACGCTTATGGCAATTGAAGCGGCAACAATAAGGGTCGGACGGAATTTGCGCAGAAAGATATACAGTATAACAATGGCAAACAGAGCGCCCAGCAGCAGATTCTTAACGATAGAATCTATCATAAGATTTACATATTCGCCCTGATTCATTATAATGTTGAATTTTACCTGTGCATTGTTTTCACTAAGCTCGTCCATCTTGTCCTGAACGTCGTTTGTGACCTCGGCGGTGGAGTAGTTCGGCTGCTTCTGAAGAGCAAGCATTACTGCATGGCTGCCGTTAATCTTGGAATATACCATGCTTGTGTTATCATACGTTACTATATCCGCCACGTCGGACAGCTTTATATAGCCATAGCCGTCTATATTGAACAAGACCTGAGCGCCCAGTTCGTCGGCGGAGGCATATTTATCGCCTACGCGGAGCATATGAGAGATACCCTCGGCATCGTCGACAGAGCCGGCGGGCATGGAGAAATTCTGCGCAGACAGGATATTTTGTATCATATCCACGGTTATCTGCGAGGAGATGTCCACTTTCTCGGGCATCTGTCCCGATTCCTCCATGGCGGAGACGACCTGATTGCGTATCTCTTCGCGCATGGCGTCCTCGTCTATCTGAGGAGCGGCGGCGTCTGCGCCCTGCATTGCCTGCATCTGCGCAAGCTGTTCGGGCGTGAGCGCGGACATATCAACGGGAGCCTGTGCCTGCTGTTTTGCAGCTTCAAGCTGCTCGGCAAGGATAGCTTCCACCTGCTCGTCAATAGCCTTGTCTATCTGCTCCTGCATATAAGCATTGATGTCCTTGTTTACGGCTTCAAGCTTGTCGTCGCTGATAACAACATCAACGAAATTCTCAATAAGACCTGTGGAGGTCGCCGAAGCAATGCCCTCAACACTCTTTATCTCGGGGATTATCTTTTCCTCGATATATGCCGCGGCTTCGTCGTCGGGCATATCCTCAACGGCTGCCGTGATTATCTCAATAGGCATCATATCGGGGTTTATCTTCATTATCATGGGATTTCCGATCTCGTCGGGAAAATACGAGGTTATCATATCAAGACTTTCGCGCATTTCCAGTACGGCGGAATCCATATTTGTGTCATCATTAAATTCCAGAATTACGATCGACATATTTTCCGCGGAAATGGAAGAAAGATTTTTCATATTGTCCACGGAAGCAAGTGTCTGCTCAATGGTATCGGTAACAACGGTCTCCACCTGCTCGGGAGAAGCGCCGGGATATGTTGTAACGACTACCGCATAGGGCAGATTGATGCTTGGGATAAGGTCAACGGTCATTTTTGTGTAGGAAACAAAGCCTAATATAAGTACAAGAACGATCGCAACTACCACGGTAAAGGGCTTTTTTACACTGTATTCTGACAGCATCGGCAAATAATACGGTCAAGCCGTATTATCAGTCACCTCCATAAAATTTTATTTCCGACCGACCGGTCGGTCGGCGGACGTATTAATAATATACAATGATTATGTATATTATGTGAATATTGGTGATTTATATTGTAAAATTCCTGCTGCTTTTTGGCAGTAAAAATCCCGAAAAAACTTGCTCTTTCGGGATAGAACTATTTTGTTCTGTTTGTTAATATGTTAAGCTCATAATCGATAAGCGGACGATATTCTCCGGGCGCAAGATTTGCGTCAAGCGAAACGCCGCCCACGCTTATCCTTTTGAGATACGCCACCGTACAGCCTGCGGACTTTACCATAAGCTTGACCTGATGGTTGCGTCCCTCGGTAATGGTAAGCTCTGCCGCCGTGACTTCTCCCTTGGGATTTTTCATATATCCCTCCCGCTTTTCCTCGGGGAGATACTGTGCTATATCCGCAACAGAAGTATAGTCCAGTATATTCAGCTTGGCAGGACGTGTAGGTCTGCCGTTTTTCTGTATGATAACGCCTTGTTCAAACGCCTTGACGGCTTTATCGTCCAGCCTGCCGAAAGCGTAAAAGAAGTAGGTCTTTTCAATGTGAAATTCGGGCTCCATAAGGCGGTGGTCGAACATACCGTCGTCCGTTATGAGCAGCAGTCCTTCGGTGTCAAGGTCAAGCCTGCCTACGGGGTGGAGCGTACAGCGAAGCTCCTCGGGAAAATAGTCCATTACGGTCCTATACAGTCCGTCGGAGCGCGCAGTTACGCAGCCGCGGGGTTTATTGAACATATAATATTGCATTATATCACTTCTTCTTTTTGCCGAAAATTATTAGCAGTACCGCCGAAACTCCTGCCGCCGCTGCCGCAAGAATACCTGCCAATGCAAGGCTGCTGCCCGATTTGACAGGCTTGTCAACAGACCGTATCGCCGTTGTTACTGCGGCTTCCGTATCCGAAGTGAGCTTACTTGCGGCGGTCGTACTTTGTTCGGTCGCTTCCGTAACCGTGACCGACATATTTTCCAGCATGACCCAGCCTTTTTCGCCCCACATATAGGAAATATATCCCCATACGGTGGTTTCGTCTTTGTATAAGGAATGTATGTATGACGTCCAGTCCTGAGGGTGATTTTCTGATGTAAAATAATTCTCACTGTAGGGATAATCATAAAATGTGATAGGGTCATCCGAGTCAAGGCAGCTGAAAGAATTATCGTATGGATATATCTCGTCTGAATGTTCCTCAATAAAGGATATATTGTCGTACACTACCTCAAGACCGTCCAGCTTTATCCACAGCATATTATTGTAATTTTCATCATCGGGAAATCCGCCCCACAGCACGCCGTTTTTATCGGTGTATTTATATTGTACGCCCGTTTTTTCTCCCAAATATATATTTTTTACCGTTTTACCGTTTGGATCCTCATATACTTTAGTATCTTTGTTTGTTTTGTATTCGCGCCACTCTCCATAGCTTATTTCGGATTGATGCTCATAGAAGAATTTGTCCTCACTTGACGGCTCCCATATTACGTCCGCGCTTACCGCAGGAGCAAAGCCGACCATTGCTGCGGCGCATAATATTGCCGCAATTATTTTCTTGTACATTTTATCATACCCTTTCAGAATATATTATTCAGCAGCACTCCCGTAAAATAGGACGCTGCATTGAGTATCACTGAAAATACCAACGGACGTTTAAATTCGTTCCGACTGTATATTATCCATTCCGCTGTGACGGCGGAGATTTCAAGCGCCGCCATAATTACCGCCTTGTGTATATCGGTATAAAGGTTCAATGCGTGATATAAAGCGTTCACGGCAGGATTTGTCAGCAGATTTACAGCAAGGATAATTATAAGCTGTTTTTTCCGCGCACCGAGGATATAGCCGACTGTCACTTCGACAGCTATGGTGAGTAGCAGAGATATTGCCATGGACAGCAAAAGCGTTTGTGTGCTCATTGTCTGCTCTCCTTTATTTTTAGGGCGGCGGTGAGCAGTATCAATGATACTGCGGAAAGTACCGTCAGCAGAACAGGGCTGAGGGTCAGTGACGTTTCGTTCAGATATACCGGTATAAAGCCGCAGAACAGGGCAAAGGTCATCATACCGAATGAAAAGCCCTTGCAGCCGCGGAAAATATCGGCGGCGCGGCGCAGCGTCAGGGGCATTGTCATATTGAAAAGCAGCAGAGCGGTTGCTCCGCATACGGGATTTTCGCCTAAAAGAAACAGTATTGCCGCCGCTCCGAGGGAAGCGGCAGATACGGTCAGCGCTCCGAATTTATCGCTGAATACCCCTCCAAGCGCTTTTCCCAGCGCCGCGGCAAGCACTGCAACAAAGGCAAGTGCGCCGCTTTTCCATGAAAACGCTGCTCCGAAGCCCGTGAAGCTCCGCAGGGTCACCACCATGAACAGCAGTATTGCGGAAACAACCACAAATTTGCTCTTCGGCGGTAAGGTAAAATCCGCGTTGTCCGATTTTACGCTGTCCGTCAGCTTTACATAAAAAACGATAACAGCTGCCGCAAGCAGTATAAGCAGAGGTACGCATATCTCTGCGGTATTTATGCCGCTTCTGCTCATTATCGTGCCGAGGTAAAGTCCGACGGCTCCCGACGATACAAATATACCGCAGGGTGTGGTCTTATCAGAAAAGTTTAGCACGTCGATACCGCCGCCGAGGTGGAACGCGGCGTTCCCGAGACCGCATATGACCGCCGCCGCCATGGGAACGGAGGTCAGGGCAAAGCCTGCCGCTGTCAGCAGGCAGCCTGCGGCAGCGCCTATGTAGTTTCTATTCAGCTTGTCGAAAATAATACCCAGCGGCATCTGCATGGCAAAGGCACAGAAATTGTATACCAGC
>JBJEQM010000365.1:0-4746 GCA_051881755.1 Oscillospiraceae bacterium | reverse complement strand
GCGCAATTATAGCTGTCGGATTTGTCTATAGGTTGGTCAAAGATTAGTATTATATAAGAGGAGATAATCTCCCGGCGGGTCAAGCAGTTCTACTCCAAGATAGCAGACCTTTTCGAAGAGAATTTCGATAAATTTTCAGAAGTGTTGAAAAAAATATCCGACCCCGAAAGGGCGGAGTAATATTATACTGAAAGGAGTGAGTTTTTCCGCCTGTGCGGAAAAAGCAGCATAAATGGATCTTCATGAGTTTTACATGGGAAGCGTCTTTGACGCATATGAATTTTTCGGAGCGCATATACAGTCCGACGGCGTGGTTTTCCGCGTTTTTGCGCCCAACGCCGCATATGTTGAGGTCATCGGCGAGTTCAACAACTGGCAGGGACAATACATGAACCGCGAGGGCAGCGGCGGTATACATACCGCATTCGTACAGAACGCCCGCGCGGGACAGATGTACAAATACCGCATACATACCCGAAACGGCGGTTATGTGGACAAGTCCGACCCCTACGGCTTTGCCTCGGAGCTTCGCCCAAATTCCGCTTCCATAGTAACAAATCTGTATTCCTTTAAATTTACCGACGGCGAATGGCTGTCCAAGCGTACAAAGGGCTATAATTCGCCTATGAATATATACGAGGTGCACACAGGCTCGTGGCTTATCCCCCACTCCGACGAGGAGGGCGATGAGACGGACGAATTCATCAATTACCGCGACCTTGCCGAGCCGCTCATAAAGTATGTCAAGGAGCACGGCTTTACCCACATCGAGGTGCTGCCCCTTGCGGAGCACCCTGCTGACTGCTCGTGGGGCTATCAGGTGACGGGATTTTTCAGTCCCACGTCGCGGTACGGTACTCCCGACGATCTGAAGTATCTTATCAATGAGTGCCACAAGGCGGGTATCGGCGTTATAACCGACTTTGTGCCCGTACATTTCGCCGTAGACGGCTACTCGCTGGCAAATTTCGACGGTACTCCCCTGTATGAATATCCCAACGACGGCGCAGGCAGGAGCGAATGGGGCACATATAATTTCAACTTCTACCGCGGCGAGGTGCGCAGCTTCATGCAGTCCGCCGCAAATTACTGGCTGACCGAGTTCCACTTTGACGGCATCAGAATGGACGCCATCAGCAATATATTATACTGGCAGGGAGACGCAAACCGCGGCGTAAACAACGGTGCGGTCAATTTTGTCCGCAGCATGAACGACGGTCTGCACAAGCGTCACCCCACCGCCATATTAATGGCGGAGGACTCCACAAACTTCCTCAAGGTCACAGCCCCTGCGGAATATAACGGTCTGGGCTTCGACTATAAGTGGGACATGGGCTGGATGAACGATACCCTTGACTTCTTCCGCACTCCCCCTGCGGAAAGACCCGCTCATTATCACGATATAACCTTTTCCATGCAGTATTTTTACAACGAGCTATTTATCCTGCCGTTCTCACACGACGAGGTGGTCCACGGCAAGGCTACCATTATACAGAAAATGTGGGGCGATTACGATGTAAAATTCCCCCAGTGCCGTGCCATGTACGCCTATATGTTCACCCACCCCGGCAAAAAGCTGAACTTTATGGGCAACGAGATAGCCATGTTCCGCGAATGGGACGAGAAAAAGGAGCCCGACCGCTTTCTGCTGAAATATCCGCTGCATGATTCCTTCCTGCGGTTTTTTACAGACCTGTCAAGGCTGTATCTTGAAAATCCCGCCCTTCACAACGGGGAGTACAATATGGACTGCTTCAAGTGGCTGGAGGCGGACGCTCCCGACAAATGCGTGTATGTTTACAAGCGCTCCGCGGAGGGCAGGTCGGTGCTGGTCGTGCTGAATTTCTCAGACAGACAGTATAAGGATTTTCGCATCGGCGTGGACGGTGAGTATACGGTCACAGAGCTGCTCAACAGCGACAGCGATATATACAGCGGCAGCACTCCCACGAGAAAGGCTGTTCCCGTGAAAACCGAGGAGATACCGTACAAGAAGCTGAAATATTCCTTTGCGGACGACCTTGCGCCCTTTTCGGCGAAAATATATGAACTTTCGCAGGCTGCTCCGGTATAATACCGCAGCAAAAAACGGCAGCATTTTAATGCACGATCATGCGTTAAAATGCTGCCGTTTGGTTTATTTTATGCTTATACTAACTGTGGATAAATCCGACAGCTATAACCCGGTCACTCAGCGTCAAGCTCCCTTGCCTGGAGACAGCCCGCCTGCGGTCGATTTCCTTGATTGGCTGTGTTCTGTCTGCCGTCTTTGTCTACAGAACGATCAGTATAACGATGCTTTTTAGGTTTTCTTACCGAATTTATTTGTTAAGATAGTCCACAAATCTGTCAAATGCTTTCATGCCCTCGTCAGTGCGCTTGTAAACGCCTGCGTGCTCAAGCACCTTGGCGAAAACAAGTCCTATCTCCTTTTGGATAATGTCGTGTACATTTTCGGGCGTGATATTATTGCGTGCGGAAAATTCCTCCGCCCAGTCGGCGTGCTTCTCGATAGTCGGGTCAAGACGGACAGCTTCCGCTCCCTTAGTGATAATGGTGTCCGCAAGCAGCTCCATCTCGTTTTTCAGTCTGGAGGGCAGCACGGCAAGTCCCATTACCTCGATAAGACCGATGTTCTCCTTTTTGATATGGTGAAGCTCCGCGTGGGGGTGGTAAACGCCCAGAGGACACTCCTCCGTGGTGATATTGTTGCGAAGCACAAGGTCAAGCTCGAAGTCATCGCCGCGCTTGCGTGCGATGGGAGTGATGGTATTGTGGGGTACGCCGTCGGTCTCCGCAAGGATAAAGGCGGATTCGTCGGTATAGCCGCGCCATGCTGTCAGTATCTTGTCGCCAAGCTCCACAAGACGCTCATTATCGTCGCAGGACAGGCGTATTACGGACATGGGCCACTTCACTCTGCCCACCTTGACGTCCTCAAAGCCCTTGATAGTGTACTCCTGCTCCACGGGCGCTTTTTCCATGGTAAAGGTATAATGTCCGCCCTGGAAATGCTCATGTGTGAGGATAGAGCCGCCCACGATAGGCAGGTCGGCGTTGGAGCCGATGAAATAGTGGGGGAACTGCTCCACAAAGTCAAACAGCTTGGCAAAGGCGCTGCGGTCGATCTTCATGGGAGTATGTGTGCAGTTGAACAGGATACAATGCTCGTTATAATAAACGTAGGGCGAATACTGAAGTCCCCAGCGCTCGCCGTTTATCTTCACGGGGATAATGCGGTGATTTTCGCGTGCGGGGTGGTTCATTCTGCCGGCGTAGCCAACGTTTTCCTCGCAGAGCAGGCACTTGGGGTAGGAGCACTGCTTTGCGTTCAGGGCGGCGGCAATAGCCTTGGGATCCTTTTCGGGCTTGGAGAGGTTTATGGTTATATCCAGCGTGCCGTACTCGGTATCGGCTGTCCACTTCATATCCTTGGCGATACGGTCGCGGCGGATATAGTTGGTGTCTCCGCTGAATTTATAGTAATGATCGGTCGCCGCTTTAGCGCCCTTTTCGCGGTAAATTCGGCGAAATTCATTGATGACCTCGGAGGGACGGGGCGTAAGGCAGCCCATTATCTCGGTATCGAACAGGTCGCGGCTGACGGTGTTATCGTCGATAATGCACTGCTCGGCGGCATATGTACAAAGCTCGTCCAGTATCTCGGCGAGGGGCGCGGAGTCCGTGTCCTCGGGCGGGTCGTATTCGTCACGCTTGAGAAGATGTATCACCGAGTTGGCGGCGTATATCCTGTCCTCGGCGGTAATAAGGTTGTTTTCAAGTCCGTAGCATATAAGACGGCGTACGGCGGCGTCAATTTTATCCGACATGGTATCTCTCCTTTTTGCAAAATGTATAATATACAGACATTATACCACTCTCTGCGGCGTATTTCAAGACATAATAATTAAATTTAACGTGTTTTTTGTGCATAATACTGTCAGCCGCCCTGTATAAAAAATATAATTTGTTTAAAAGAGTTATTGAATTATCCATAATAAAAGAGTACAATTAGAATGTATTTTTTTATTTGCAAAAATATATTTTGAAAGGAATTGGAGAATTATGAAAAAATCTAAAGTTTTAAGCGCTGTACTCGGCATAATTATGCTGGGAACAGCTTGCACAGCTTTCACAGGCTGCGGCAGCTCCTCTTCGGAGAAGAAAACACTCGTTATGGCTACAAACGCCGAGTTCCCTCCCTATGAATACTATGAGGGAGATACCGTTGTCGGCATCGACGCGGAGATCGCTCAGGCAATCGCAGAAGATCTGGGATATGAGCTTGTTATCGAGGATATGGCATTCGATTCCATTATCGCTGCCGTACAGTCGGGCAAGGCAGATTTCGGCGCTGCGGGCATGACCGTTAACGAGGAGCGCCAGCAGAGCGTAAGCTTCACCGATACTTATGCTCACGCTTCACAGGTCATCATCACTAAGGAAGATTCCGTGATAAAAACTCCCGACGACCTCATCGGCAAGACAGTAGGCGTACAGCTCGGTACAACAGGCGACATCTATTCCTCCGATATTGAGGACGCTACCATCGAGCGCTACAACAAGGGCTTTGAGGCTGTTCAGGCTCTCAATCAGGGCAAGATCGACGCTGTTATCATCGACAGAGAGCCTGCCAAGGTATTCGTTTCCGAGAACACGGGTCTTGTTATCCTTGACGAATCCTTCACCGAAGAAGATTACGCCATTGCCGTTGCAAAGAACAACACAGAGCTTCTGGATAATATG
>JBJEQM010000364.1:0-4749 GCA_051881755.1 Oscillospiraceae bacterium | reverse complement strand
AGCTTTGCACCGCCGAACTTGGCAGGATATTTTTGTGGATTGCTATAGTATAAATAGTGCCTGAACGGCACAAATGACAGATATAAAAAGGAACGTGTATTTGACGGAAAACGCCATTACGTTTTATCCATAAATTACAGCGAGCTTACAAAATACCTCTCCGATAATACCGGATAATATTTTAGCACTCATTTATTCGGAGTGCTAATTTTTACTGTATATTCATAGTTTTATCATAAAATATACACAATACATAGTTATACTATTAATTGTGGTAAAAGAAAAAGAGCCGTGAATAAACACAGCTCTTGACCACAAAATGTATGTGGGTTTTTATGGTGGAGATGACGGGAATCGAACCCGTGTCCGAAAACCTATCCACACAACTTTCTCCGGGTGCATTCTGTTATTTTTATCTCCCTTGCAAAGACGCCAACAGACAGGCTTCAATGCTCGGCAGCCCGAAATACATTACAGGGGAACGGGCACTCCCGAGTAACGTTCACCACTGATCGACGCCCGAGCCGAAGCCGTGGTACTCGACGGTCGGACGAATGGCTTAAGCAGCCATTAATTCAAATTTATTGTTGTCGTTTAAATTTATAAAATAACGTGTGCGTTTAAAGAGATCGGCACAATTCTCTACCCGCTTATCATGATTCAAGATCCCCGTCGAAGCCTTTACATCCCCGTATTAGCGGTTGCGCTCCTTGACGGCTCGCTCAATATCGCGCTTGGCGGCTCTTGCAGCCATATCCTCGCGCTTATCGTGAAGCTTTTTGCCCTTGCAAAGTCCGACCTGCACCTTTACCAACGACCCCTTGAAATATATTGAAACAGGGATAAGCGTCAAGCCCTCCTGCTTCACCTTGCCGTAAAGCTGCATTATCTGCTTTTTGTGCATCAGCAGCTTGCGGACGCGCATTGGGTCTTTGTTAAAGATATTGCCGTGCTCGTAGGGCGAAATGTGCATACCGTTTACTAAGAGCTCACCGTTGTCGATAATGCACCAGCTGTCCTTTAAATTGACGCCGCCGCTGCGTATCGACTTGACCTCGGTGCCCACAAGCTCAATTCCCGCTTCAAAGCTTTCGAGGACGAAATATTCATGCCGCACCTTGCGGTTCTCAGCAATGGTTTTTATCCGGGAATTATCCACCTGCAAGCGCTCCTTTCGTCGGTAGTATTACATTATATCACGACTTTTTCGTTTTGTCAAGCGTTTTACACAATATATTCTGCGGCAATATAATCCTCCGCAATATCCTCCAGAGAGGACGGAAGCACGGCATTATCCGCCAGCAGATATACAAAACGCGCCGCAGCAGCTCTGTCATACGTCATATCATACACACGCGCTGTTTCCTCTTCACCGAAAAGAGTGCATATTATTTCTGCACCGTAGCTTGTTCCAACCTCCGTATTCTCAGATATGAGACGATATCTCAGTCTGCCGCCTGCAATTGATATTTCATTATTATTCATTGGTTTTATCCCCCTGTATTATAATTTACATTTTATTCCATATGATAATTATACAATATTTGGGAATGAATTGCAACAATTTTTTATCGACACAATATAATAAAAATCACGATATTATGGGCTTAAACTATCATGCCCTTAATATATAAACGCCTTTAAAGGAGGAGTTATTATGGACGCAAACAAATTCACAAAAAAATCTATCGAGGCGATAAACGCCGCACAAAGCACAGCTATCGAGTACCAGAATATGAACGTTGAGCAGGAGCATCTGCTGTATGCCCTGCTTGACCAGGAAAACGGACTTATCCCCCAGCTTTTCACACAGATGGGCGCAGACAGCGAAAATGTAAAGTCAATGCTTCAGCAGAAAATAGCCGCTCTGCCCAAGGTAACCGGCAGCGGACGTGAAGCCAACACCGTTTACATCTCCACCGACACCGACAAATGTCTCAACGGTGCGGAAAACGCCGCCAAGCAGATGCACGACGACTATGTTTCCGTCGAGCATATCGTGCTGAGCCTGTTTGATACAGCAAATAAAAATATATCCGAAATATTCAAAAGCTTCGGTCTGACAAAGGATAATTTCCTCAAAGCCCTTTCCACCGTCCGCGGAAATCAGCGCGTTACCAGCGACAACCCCGAGGATACCTACGATGTGCTGAAAAAATACGGTCAGGATCTTGTGGAGCTGGCAAGGAAAAACAAGCTTGACCCCGTTATCGGACGTGACGCGGAAATCCGTAACGTTATCCGCATACTGTCCCGTAAGACCAAGAACAACCCCGTTATCATAGGTGAACCGGGCGTCGGCAAGACGGCTATCGTGGAGGGACTTGCCCTGCGTATCGTCCGCGGCGATGTCCCCACAAACCTCCGCGACCGCAGGATATTCTCCCTTGATATGGGCAGTCTTATATCAGGCGCAAAGTTCCGCGGCGAGTTTGAGGAGCGTCTGAAAGCCGTGCTCAACGAGGTAAAGAAGTCCGAGGGCAAGATAATCCTGTTTATCGACGAGCTGCACACCATCGTAGGCGCAGGCAAGACCGACGGCGCAATGGACGCCGGCAACCTCTTAAAGCCTATGCTGGCAAGAGGTGAGCTGCATTGTATCGGCGCGACCACACTTGATGAATACCGCAAATATATCGAGAAAGACCCCGCCCTTGAAAGACGTTTCCAGCCCGTTACGGCGGACGAGCCAAACGTTGAGGACACAATATCCATACTTCGCGGACTGAAAGAGCGCTACGAGGTCTTCCACGGCGTAAAGATACAGGACTCCGCACTTATCACCGCCGCCACACTTTCCAACCGCTATATAACCGACAGATTTCTCCCCGATAAGGCTATCGACCTTGTGGACGAAGCCTGCGCCCTTATCCGCACGGAAATGGACTCCATGCCTGCGGAAATGGACGACCTTGCACGTAAGATAATGCAGCAGGAAATTGCCGAGACCGCTCTGAAAAAAGAGGACAGCAAGCTTTCCCGTGAGGAGCTTGCCAACGTTCAGAAGGAGCTTTCCGAAATGCGCGACGAGTTTGCGGAAATGAAAGCACGCTGGGAGAACGAGAAAAACAGCATAAAGACTCTCCAGAGCCTCCGTGAGCAGATAGAAGCCACCAACGCCGATATTGCCACAGCAGAGCGCAACTACGACCTTAATAAGGCAGCCGAGCTTAAATACGGCAAGCTGCCCGAGCTGAAAAAACAGCTTGAAGCCGCCGAGGACGCCGCCGAGGAAGCACGCGGCAAGGCGGACAACCTGCTCCGTGACCGTGTCACCGACGAAGAGATCGCACGCGTCGTTGCAAGATGGACGGGTATCCCCGTATCAAAGCTGATGGAGGGCGAGCGCGAAAAGCTGCTCAACCTTGAAAAGATACTCCATGAGCGTGTTATCGGTCAGGACGAAGCCGTAACAAAGGTAAGCGAAGCCATACTCCGTTCAAGAGCGGGCATACAGGACCCCAACAGACCTATCGGCTCGTTCCTGTTCATGGGACCTACGGGCGTCGGCAAGACCGAGCTTGCAAAGGCTCTGGCACAGTGTCTGTTCGACGATGATACCAACATCGTCCGTATAGATATGACCGAATATATGGAGAAGCACAGCGTAAGCCGTCTCATAGGAGCGCCTCCGGGCTACGTCGGCTATGAGGAGGGCGGTCAGCTGACCGAGGCTGTACGCCGCAAGCCCTACTCCGTTGTACTCTTCGACGAAGTGGAAAAGGCTCACCCCGATGTATTCAATATACTGCTGCAAATTTTGGACGACGGCCGTGTCACCGACTCTCAGGGCAGGACGGTGGACTTCAAGAACACCATTATAATCCTGACCTCCAACCTTGGCTCCGATTATATCCTTGACGGTATCAACGAGCAGGGCGAGATATCGGAGGAAGCCCGCGAGAATGTCAACAAGCTGCTGAAATCCCACTTCCGTCCCGAGTTCCTCAACCGTCTGGACGAGATAGTGTTCTACAAGCCGCTGACCAAGACAGAGATATTCCCCATTATCGGTCTTATGCTGAAAAATCTCCAAGAGCGCTTAAAGAACAAGCAGCTTACACTGGAGGTAACGGATGCCGCCAAGGAGTATATCTGCGACAACGGCTACGACCCCATTTACGGCGCAAGACCGCTTAAGAGATTTATCCAGAGCAAGCTTGAGACTATGATAGCCAAGAAGATAATCGCCGACGACCTTGAGCCATATTCCACCATTACCGTGGACTGCGAGGACGGCGTGCTTGTGCTTAAGTAAAAAAATCCTGCATAAGTGCTTGACAAAATTACTTTTTCGGTATATAATATAAGTACCGAAAGGTAACAGACTGCAGGACAGTTCTGTTTAGCTGTGAAGCATTCCGCTAGGTCAAGATAGTGGGTGTTGAGCTTCATAATAGGGTTGTATATGGGACCTCCGCTTGACTAGATATTTTATCGAAAGAAAATATTCCATTGGAGCAGCTCGAAAGAGTTGCTCCTTTGTTGTATTAATATAAAAAAACGTTGGTGTAAAATATGGACATTTTAAAAAATGCCGCATTGGTTTACAAAGAAATGCTAAACAAAGAATATCTGATCATCGGCGGAAAAAACGGCAGACTATTTTCAAATATTCTTCAGTTTACAGCAGAAGAATTTAAACATTGCATAGGTCTACATAAGCTTAAGGACATTCCCGCAATATATCGTTCCTCATCGGCGGCACTTTTTCATCAGATATTGAATGATAAGCTTACTGTTAACGAT
>JBJEQM010000363.1:0-4771 GCA_051881755.1 Oscillospiraceae bacterium | reverse complement strand
CTGTGTGAAAATCTGGCTATGCTGACTGCTATTGCAGTGGACGGCAGAGGGTTGAATCTTGGATTTGCGGAGGAAAAGAAGTCTATCATTTCCTTGAAGGATGTTACAAAGACTTTTGGCACAGGAGAAAATAAGCTCCAGGTGCTGAAAGGAGTAAATCTTGATATCAGAGAGGGCGAGTTCCTTGTGATACTGGGTGAATCAGGCTGCGGTAAATCCACTATGCTCAATATCATAGGCGGTATGGATCAGCTTACCACAGGGACATTTCTTTTCGATGGCAAGGACTATTCCAAGGCAGATGAAAAGACATTGACGGAGTACCGCAGACATTCTGTGGGATTTATTTTCCAGGCTTACAATCTGATGCCTACTCTGACCGCAGAGGAAAATCTGGATTTTATCGGGGAATTATGTGACAACTCCATGGACGCGGTAGAGGCTCTGGAACGGGTAGGTCTGTCCCAGCGAAAGGATAACTATCCTGCACAGATGTCAGGCGGTCAGCAGCAGCGAGTATCCATAGCCAGAGCACTTGTGAAGAAACCGAGGATAATTCTCGCCGACGAGCCCACTGCCGCACTTGACTATGAAACAAGCATAGAGGTACTGACTGTTCTTGAAGAGGTTATCAAATCGGGTACAACTCTTTTGATGGTTACACATAATGAAGAGATAGCAAAAATGGCAAACCGTGTGATACGCATGAAGGGTGGAGTAGTTGCGGAGGTTATCGTAAACAGACACCCTGCAAGTGCAAAGGAGTTAGTATGGTAAAAAGAAAAGCAAGGACGAAATATCTTTTCAGAACGATAAAGAAAAACGGAGTGCCTTTTTTTGCTGTGGCATTTATCGCAGCAACAAGTATTGCTATTTTCTTGGGACTGCAATCCTCTGCAACTGCTATCCTGAAGGAAACAAACCGTTATTTCGTTACAAATCATCTGGAATCCTTGGAGATAACCTGTGCGAATGGTATCACTCGGGAGGATATAGAGGCAATAGCAGGCTGGGACGAAGTTGACGCCGTTGAGGGCGGATATTCTGCTATGGCACTGATGAACAGCGAAAGTGAGAAAATAACAATACAGGCACGTTCCTTGTGCAGCGAAATGAACGACCCTGTTGTCATTGAGGGTACTCTTCCGTCCTCTCCAAATGAAGCTGCCGTGGAGGAGAAGTTTGCCAACGAGCATAACATAAAGATTGGCGACGAAATCACATTAGAGCATGACGGTATGCTTTTTTCGGATACATTTAGCGTAACAGCAATTATTAACGAACCGTTTTTCTGTTGCGCAACGGTTCGTGATGCCAGAGGAAAAAGTACGGAGGGACTGGGTTCTGCTTCCTACTACATAATGCTTACCGCAGACGCATTTGATTCCTCTTATTACAGTGACTGCTATACAACTGCTTTTGTAAAAAATAATGCATTGGATGAATATTATTATTTTTCGGATGAATATAAAAAGCAGGAAGAAGCATTCAAGGATAAGCTTGATAAGCTTGCGCAAGAACGTGCAGAACTTCGTTATGATTCCCTCACGGGTGACGCAGAAGCTGAGATAGAGGACGCAAAGCTCAAAATATCCGACAGCGAAAAGGAGCTGTCCGATGCAGAAAGCAGTATTGAGGAAAACAAGGAAAAGCTGGATAAGGCACTTGAAGAAATCAATGCTAATCTCACCGCCATGGGACTGGACACGGATTTGGATACTGCATTGACGCAGTTGGAGATGTATGGTGATGCGGCACTTCCTTTAAAGACATCTATTTTGGATTACCGTGAGGGCATGGCGCAAGTACAGGACGCAGAGGCAGAACTGAATGATTCCCGTGTGGAACTGGAGAGCGCAAAGGCAGAACTCGCAGATGCAATAGAAAAAGCGGAAGACATTCAGTTAAAGGACTGGATAATTTCTGTTCGAAATGATGTGGGAGATATCCGAGGTGTAAAAACTATCGTAGACGGAATTTACGGTCTGAGCTATTCCATGTCCATTATTTTCCTGCTGGTGGCGGTTGTCGTCTGCCATGCGGCAATTTCCAGAATGATAGACGAGCAGAGAACGCTCATCGGCGCGCAAAAGGCGTTGGGATTCAGCTCCAAAGAAATTCTGAATCACTATATGATATACAACACACTTTGTGCTGTTCTGGGTATTCTGATCGGTTGGCTTGCCAGTGTTGTTATCGTGGAAATTTTGGTACTCCATATATTTAAACCGAACTTTTTGCTGGGAAGCATTTCGCTTACCTTTGCATGGAAAGAAGCCCTGTTGACGGCAGTGATATGTCTGGCTGTCTTTTTGACAGCGACATATGTCGCCTGTGCGAAGCTTGTTCGTATGCCTGCAACAGAATTACTCCGCGGCGAAGTTCCCGTGCACGGAAAAAGATTTTTCTTTGAGAAATGGAAGAGCTATAAAAAGCTGAACCTGTATTCCCGCACCATGATAAAAAATGTGCTGAGCGATAAAGGACGTATGATGACAACCATCATGGGTGTTGTTGGCTGTATTGCTCTTTTGGTAATATGTTTTTCTTTGAAGCTTGCAATTGAAAATTCTTCGGTGATGCAGTTTGATAATTATTTTCTGTATGATAACCGATTGGTGATAGACAGCAGCGTCGGCACAAAGGAGGATTTTGAAAATGTGCTTCGGGAGGAAGATATAAGCTATACAGTTATTCAGGATAAGCTGAAAAATTTCAGGGTAAACGGCGGAAGCTGGGAAAATGCCCATATTGTTGCGGCCTCGGATTTTGAAAAGCTTGGGGATTTTATGGTCGTTTGGGATATTCATACAAAGAGCCCTGCCGACATTCCCGAGAATGGTGTGCTGGTCTCACGCAAGTGCGCAGAGCTTAATGATATATCCGATGGCAGCACGGTAGAATTCATGGATTCGGAAGGAAACCCCAAAGAGTTTAAAGTTGTGGGAGTGATTGAGCATTACCTGCCATATCATCTTTTTGTTACAACCGACAGCTATTATGAGGCTGCCATGGGAGAGGAAACTGATGAAAGTGTATTTTTGCTTAATGGTGATATCAGCGGACTGTACGAAAAAGTTCGGGACATGGACGGATATTTGTCGCTGAAGGATAACAGTGAGTATAAAAGGAGTGCAGACGGCGTCAATCTGGTCATCCTAATATGCCTTGTTTTATCGGCTGTTATGGCTTTGCTGGTGCTTTTAAACCAGATTACCATGCACATTAACAGAAAGGCAAGAGAGCTTGCAGTAATGCGTATCAACGGTTACACCATGAAGGAAACAAAAGCGTATGTCTACAAAGATAATATTGTTCTTACCTTAATGGGACTTATTCTGGGCAGCGGGTTTGGTATTGTGCTTTCTTATGTGGTAGTTCGCATAATCGAGACGGGTGCAAATCGTTATGTGCGTACACCGAACATTCCTGCCTGTCTTTATGCCTGTGCAGTCGGTGCTTTGTTTGCTTTGATAGTGAATCTGATCGCATTACGAAAGATCAATCAACTGAATCTTACAAATGTAAGCGGTAATTAGAAGAACATCATTTTTGGTATTCAGCCTCGAACAAATTTTGTTTTACACTAATCTCCAATTAAAAATGTACAAAAAATCAAGCAAAAGCTTGCATATATGGGTTTTGCGCGGATTTTTTGTCTACATTTTAATTGGAGATTAGTATTTTCTGCGAATGTGTCCGCCGTTTCTCCACGTGGCATGGTATAAACGTGCAGCCCTTTGGAAATTCCCTGTGCGTGGTAGAAGTAAGCGGACAGCAGATACTTGATTGCCTTGAAAAGGGTGCGGTATACTGCCCCGAGGAAAACGGCGGATTTATGCAGGTATCGGGTCTTACATACGAGGTACATACATATATCCCCTCATCCGTAAAGAACGATGATGACGGCAATTTCATCGGTGTTGAGGGCGAGTACCGTGTAAAGAATGTGCTTGTGAACGGCGAACCTCTCGACCTTGCAAAGACGTATACACTGGCTTCGCATAACTATATGCTTCTCAGCTGCGGCGACGGCATGACTATGTTCAAGGATTGTAATATTATCGCAAAGGAAATTATGCTGGATAACCAGATGCTTATCGAGTATATCACAGAGGATCTGGGCGGCACCGTGGGCGAGGAATACTCCGACCCCAAGGGCAGCGGTAGAATTACAATAGTATCCGAAGCACCTGCCGATATGGAAACCACAATCCCCAAGTCAGGAAATACTTCTTTCGCAGTGATATTTACAATGATGGCAGTGTCTGCTGCAATGGCGGCAGCATCTCGCAGAAAGAAGTAATTAGAGAAGAGAAGAAAATGAACATAAAAGACCGCATGATAATGGAGGATTACCACAAGCAGAGGGACGATTTTATCCGTCTGGGTGACATCGTTCATGAAATATGAGAGATATTGCCTCAAAGTCGGTAAAGAATAAAGGTCTGAAATGCCTTTGCTGCATATATCCCTGCCTGTCCGCAGGCTTCAAGCGCTGTCATAACAGGCTTTCCGATAACTGCCACCATGACTATTAGCAGAATCGCACCAATGATAAATGAAACTATTTTCTGCCATATTTTTTTGCAGGTTATTTATATTTTCAAGTGGACACAGGCAAAAAGCCGAACTGCCATAATGGGCACCCGACTGTCTTTGCCGACGTTCATTTGCGCTTATGAATATCAATTATCCTTTGCAAAATTTACTATCTTCTTATGAAATGCTCCTGTTCCGAAAAGAGACAGCAAAATATTAAAAAAGATCG
>JBJEQM010000362.1:0-4775 GCA_051881755.1 Oscillospiraceae bacterium | reverse complement strand
CCGATCTTATTGCACAGAAAAACGCTACCAGAGTGACAGGGCTGTTTATAATCATATCCGTGGCGACGCTTATTGTGTCCATTGCGGTATGTACTCTGTATCTGCGTCGCGTTACACACGATATGTCCGATATAAAGCAGTACATCTCCAAAATTGCACGGGGAGATTTTACCGCCGCCATGAAGCTGTCCACACTTGAAAGAACAGACGAGATAGGCGATATCGGTCATCACGCGGAGCAGCTCTGCGGCAATCTGCGCGACATGATAGAGCGCGACCCGCTGACCTCGCTGTACAACAGAAGAAGCTGCCGCCATAAGATACTTGCGCTGGAAAACGAAAACACACCCTACACCGTCGTTATCGGAGATATTGACCATTTTAAAAAGATAAACGACGACCACGGACATTCCGCAGGCGACGCCGCGCTTATCAGCATATCCGACATGATACATAAGCACTCCGAGCGCTGCGGCGGCTTTGCGTCACGCTGGGGCGGCGAGGAATTTCTCATTATATATCCCGACAAGGATACCGAAGAGGTACACTCCCTTATTGAAGAGCTTCTCATCGAAATACGCTCCTCGGAGCAGACTGTTGCCGACAGCGGAGAATCATTCCGCATAACAATGACATTCGGCATATCCGCGCATAACTCGGGCGAAACCTTGGACGATACCCTCAGACGCGCCGACCGCCTGCTGTATAAGGGCAAGGAGCTGGGAAGAAACCGTATCGAGACAGATCAAAGCAACAAAGAGGTGCTGTAAATGGGCAAATTTGTTATCAGTCCCACAAAAACAGGCACAGGCTATACCTTTAGCCTGAAAGCAGGAAACGGCGAGGTCATCGCCACGGGCGGAGAGATATATTCTTCTCTGAGCAGCTGCAAAAACAGCATTGAGAGCGTAAAAAAGAACGCGCCTGCCGCCGCAGTTGAGGATCAGACCGCCGAGGGTCACACCTCCGAGAAAAATCCCAAATTTGAGATATACAGAGACAAGGCGGGAGAATTTCGCTTCCGTCTGAAAGCAAAAAACGGCGAGCCCATTGCCGTAAGCGAGGGTTACGCAAAAAAGGACAGCTGCCAAAAGGGCATCGAAAGCGTAAGAAAGAACGCTCCCGAAGCCTCGGTGGAAGAGCCTGCCGAATAATTGAAGCAAAAATATATCCGCCTCGTCAGATAAACGGGGCGGATTTTTCATGCAAAAAAATCTCCGCAGGAAGCATATCCTGCGGAAATCTGAATTTAAGACAATTTCAATTATTCAGCTATAGCATTCTCATAAAGAGTTTTGAAATTGATAGTATGGGGTTCGGTAATTTCCTTGCCGTTGTATTCCCATGTCATGCCCTTGTATGTTACCTTGAGAGTGATATCCTTGCCCATGATGGACTGGAATACTCTTCTCTTGATAACGGGATTCATTTCGTTAAGCTTGTACTCATATGTTGCGCCGTCCTTGAGCTTAGCAATAGCTGCTGCATTTTCGGAAGCATCAAGGTTGATACCGCCTGCGGGCATTACTGTGCAGTTGCCTGCCAGAGGATTTGATGTAGAAGCTGCGGGAGTTTCGGGAGCAGCAGGAGTCTCGGGAGTTACGGGAGCTACAGGATCAGCGCCGCCCTTACCAACATACTCGATCTTTGTAAGTGTATAAAGCTTACCGGAAATTCTGAAGCCGTTAGCCTTGAACTCATTAGCATAGCCTTCTGTCAGGTCAAAGGTGAAGCTTGTAGCGCCCTCTGCCAGATCGTAATCCGTGTTAAGGTCTGCCCAATCAACGTTCTTAACAGCATACTGTGCGCCTGCAGCTGTATTTTCGATAGTCATAACAAGCTTGCCTTCAGCACCGATATTGGCAAGAAGCGACGCGTCAATAGAAACGCTCTGGCTCCAATCCTCGGTCATTTCCTGAGAGCCTCCCCAGATAACAAAGCTTTCATCTGCGGGCTCTTCTGCGGGCGCACCAAAGCCTAACTCAATGCTGATGTTAATTACTGTATTATAATTAATCCAATCAACACCATATTGGAAATAAGGGCTTTCAGGAAGTGTTACACCATCTTCAAACTCAATAGATGTAACTCCGTTAGTGTTAAGGTCAGATTGATACCAACCCTCACCGGTATTATTAACGCCAATAGAACCGCCAAAGCTTCCGCCGGAAGATACTGTGGTAACATTAATAGCCTTAACATCTGTTAATTCTTTGCCTTCGGGAAGATAGTTGGCAAGATTAACGGTTGTAAGATATTCCGCTTTACCATTCCATTCATCTATATCGTCTTCCTGCTTCGGTGCACAATTATAAGTGTAGGTGCCGTCTTCATTGGCGATCCACTCATTGTAAACCGTATCCGCACTTGCAAACAATGGTGTGATTGCAATTGCCGAAACTGTCATTGCTGCCGCGCATACTGCTGCGACAATCTTCTTCAATTTCATTTTTATCTCCTCCTAAAAAATATCCGCTCGCACGGATTTAATATAAAATTATTATATCACAATATTTTATTATATACAATCCTCATTTCAACCATAAAAATGATAATCTTTTGTACAAATTGTTTAATACAATAAAACTTCGGGACATATAAAATTATAGTGACAAAAGCGAAAATTTGTGCTATAATAATCTTATCAACTTGAAAGGACTTGATAAAATGGCGCTGGACGGCATTTTTCTTAATTGTATAAAAAACGAACTTGACTTCCTTATAGGCGGCAGAGTGGACAAAATATCCCAGCCCTCACGGGAGGAGATAATTATATCCATACGCACACGGGGCGGCATGGAAAAGCTGCTGTTTTCCGCGTCGGCAAGCTCGGCGAGAGTGCATATCACCAAGGAGCAGCCCGAAAACCCCAAAGTACCGCCCATGTTTTGTATGCTCATGCGCAAGCATCTCGGCAGCGGACGTCTGCTGAATATCCGTCAGGACGGCTTAGAGCGCATATTGTTTTTCGACTTTGAAGCCATGAACGAGCTTGGGGATATGGTAAACATTACCGTGGCTGCGGAGATAATGGGGCGCTGCTCCAACGTGGTAATCATCGGCGCGGACGGCAGGATAATCGACAGCATAAAGCGCGTTGACCCCGAAATGTCCCGCGAGCGGCCCGTGCTGCCCGGCATGAGATACGAAATGCCGCCACGCAGTCCCCGTCTGGACTTCCGCAGCTGCTCCGAGGAGGATATAGCCGCCGCCCTTGCTCCCCTGCCAGAGGGCGACCTTGCAAAGTCGCTGATAAAAATATTCGAGGGCATCTCCCCCGTTGTGGCGAGGGAGTGGGTATATTCCGCCGCCGGAGATTATCCGCCAAAGTCCGCCGCCGAGGGCGAGCTGCTGCATAAAATATACTGCAATATACAGGAAACCGCCGCGCAGCTTAACAGCGGCGATATAAAATATACCGTCATAAAGGACAAGGACGGTCTGCTGAAAGATTTCGCCTTTATGCCCATTGAGCAGTACGACCGCCTTATGGAGACAAAGCATTTCTCCTCCGCCTGCGATGTGCTGGACTATTTTTACTCCGAGCGTGACAATATCGCACGAATGAAGCAGCGCTCACAAGACTTGTACCGTATGCTGCAAAGCACCTCCGAGCGTATCGCGCGCCGCACCGAGGCTCAGCGGCAGGAGCTTAAAGCCACCGAAAACCGCAACGAGCTGAAACTGAAAGGCGACCTGCTCTCTGCCAATATATACCGCATGGAAAAGGGCATGAACGCCATCACCGTGGAGAATTTCTACGAGGAGGGCTGTCCGCAGACGGAAATAACACTGGACAAGCGGCTGACTCCGTCACAGAATATGCAGAAGTATTATGCGGAGTACCGCAAGGCGGACACTGCGGAAAAAATGCTCACCGCCCGCATAAAACAGGGTGAGGAAGAGCTTGCATACATCGAAAGCGTGTTCGACGCGCTCACCCGCACCAACGGCGAGGACGAGGTCAACGAGCTGCGCATGGAGCTTGCGGAGCAGGGCTATATCCGCGCGGCAAAGCTGAAAGGCAAGCCCCCCAAGAGCCGTCCGCCGCTGGAATTTACCTCACCCGACGGCTACACCATTCTTATCGGCAGGAACAATGTACAAAATGACAAGCTGACGTTAAAGCTTGCCGAAAAGACCGACATATGGCTCCACACCAAAAATATCCCCGGCTCACACGTTATAATCCGCACGGGGGGGACAGTCCCTCCCGACGATACCATTATGTATGCGGCGCGGCTGGCGGCGTTCCACAGTAAGGCGAAAAATTCCTCGCAGGTGCCCGTGGACTATGTGAATATAAAATTTGTCCGCAAGCCCGCAGGCGCAAAGCCGGGCAAGGTCATCTTTACCAATAACAGAACGCTGTATGTTACTCCGTTAAACCCCAATGAATAAAGAAAGGCAAAGCCGTTTATTTCCCCACAGTATATTGTAGGGAGCTGTTGCACCAATCCGCGAAGCGGACTTAAAGTTTCGTCCACCTTTTCAAAGGTGGCGGGTTTCCAAAGGGCAGAGCCCTTTGGTCGCGCTCCGCAGAGCGCGAAATCTCCTTGCCTTAGAAGAGCTCCGCAAGGGGTGAATTTCTCGGCTGTGCCGAGAAAGAGGGGACGCCCTGCGATAGAGGGCGTCCCCTGATAATCCTGACAAACTTTCCTTTCAAACAGTCCGGTGGACTGTTTGAAACGGACAAACCTTGTATACAATAGTTTTTATGTTACAAAATCTAACTTGTATTATAATTATATGCCGACTTTTATAACGAAAAATAG
>JBJEQM010000361.1:0-4818 GCA_051881755.1 Oscillospiraceae bacterium | reverse complement strand
TCCCCCTACAATAAATTGTCCATAATTATTCAACAAATATTTTATTCGTTGAAATGCTGCGGCTTTTGCCATACTTTTGTCGCCATCGGCATTATTACCCGCCGCAGTTTACATAATACTGAGCCTGCGCCGAGAACATCTCCGCGTAAATGCCGTTTGTCAGCTCCGCAAGCTCGTCGTGAGTGCCGTATTCCTTGATGGTATCGTCGGCGAAAACCGCTATCCTGTCGCAGAATTTGCAGCTTGACAATCTGTGGGAAATGTATATCGCCGTCCTGCCGCCCACGAGAGAATTGAACTGACGGTATATCTCATACTCAGCCACGGGGTCGAGGGCGGCGGTAGGCTCGTCGAGTATCACAACGGGAGCGTTTCTGTACAGCGCACGGCTGATAGCCGTCTTTTGCTGCTGACCGCCCGAAAGCTCCGTTCCCTTTTCATCAAAGGATTTGAACAGCGTTGTATCAAGTCCGTGCTCCAGCTTTTGTGCGTCGTCGTAAAAGCCCGACAGCTTCAGCACTTCCTCTATCCGCTCATCGTCGGGAGTATCGGCTAAAGCGATATTTTCACGCAGGCTGAATGCAAAAAGGCGGAAATCCTGAAATACCACGGCAAAAAGTCTGCGGTACTCCTCCTCGGAATACTCCTTGATGTTCACTCCGTCAACAAGTATCTCGCCCTCGGTCACGTCGTACAGACGGCAAAGCAGCTTGATAAAGGTGGTCTTGCCCGCGCCGTTAAGTCCCACAACGGAAAGATGCTCTCCCGAGCGTATGGTTATATTTATATCCCGCAGTACATAATTTTCCGTGCGCGGATATTTAAAGCTGACATGAGAAAATTCAATAGTGTGCTCGCCCTTTTTTACGGGCCTTGTACCCTTGGTCATCGCCGCGGGATATGCGATAAACTCAAGATATCGGTGAGCATAGCCGCAGCGTTTATGCAGTTCCTGCACCGAGGAAACTATGTGATACAAGCTCCAATAAAGGTTTGATGCACTGTTTACGCACATCTGGAAATCGCCTATGGTAATAGCCTTCGTGACCGCAAGAAAGCCTATGTAAAAATAGCTCATACCGTCACGCAGTGCATTAACAGCGTTTATCTTCATATTATTCGGACGCATTTTGCGCTGCTGACCTTTCCAGCATTCGATCTGCTTATCGCTGAAGCTTTCCGCCTTTTCGCACATCATATCTGCGCTGTCATAAAGACGGATATCCTTTCCATAGCGGAAATCCGACAGCTGATAGAAAACATATCCCCATATCCTGTTCATTTTTGAAAGCTGCATAAAACCTTCCGCTTCGATCTTGTTATTCTTTGCATTTAATATTGTGATAAGCACCAGAGATATAAGCTGCACGGGTATCAGCCACGGACAGGTAATTATGATAAGCACCGTAACGCCGCACAATACTGCGATATTTTTTATTATGCTGTACATCTGGTCAATGACGCCCACAACGCCGCCGCTGTACCAGCTCATTCCGTCCTTTGCCTTTGCAAGCTTGTCAAGGGCTTCGGGGTTTTCGGTATGCTCAAAATCCATTGTCATTGTATGCTTGGATAATTCCGTTTCAAAATACTGATTAAACCATTCACGCTGCACCTCTATAAGCTGGTTTGCAAGATCTTGCAGCATATTCGCAAGCAGAGCTATACCGATTATCAGACCTGCATAAAGTACAATGTTGTGGAGATGCTCCTCAGCAGGCTCGCCGCCGATAATAAGCACCAGCTCGTCAATAAGGAATTTCGGCAGGATTATGGCAAACATTGTGGGTATGAACTCCGCCGCAAATTTAAGTATATATACCGCAAAAAGCGACGGCTTTTCTCTCTTGACGGTTTTCAGCATGAACATCAGGGTCTCGCCGACTATAGTATCTTTGGGTTTACGCATTTGCAGCCACCTCGCTTTCGGGAGAATCAACATAATACTGCGCTTGTATGCGGAACATTTCCGCGTATGCGCCGTTTTGCTTCAACAGGCTTTCATGTGTGCCGTACTCCACCATTTCGCCGTCCCTGAACATTGCCACGTTTGAACAGAACTGTGTGGAGCTGAGACGGTGGCTGATATATACCGCCGTCTTGCCGCCGATAAGCTTGTCGAAGTCGTTGTACAGCCTGCTTTCCGCAAGAGCGTCAAGTGCCGCCGTAGGCTCGTCCAGGACTACCACGGGAGCGTCCTTATAAAGCGCGCGGGCAAGGGCAAGCTTCTGCTTTTCGCCGCCCGACAGGTCAACTCCGTCGTCGTGTATAACTTTCAGTATCTCGGTGGAGATGCCGTCGGGCAGCTCTTTCAGCTTGTCGCCAAGTCCTGCGTCCGTAAGACATTTTTCCGCACGCGGCTTGTCCGTCGCTTCGGGGGTGTCCATGGAAACATTCTCCCCGAGGGGAAACGCAAACAGCTCCACGTCCTGGAATACGGGCGAAAATACGCTGTAATAGCTGCGCTTGCTGTACTTTTTTATATTTGTGCCGTTGAGCAGTATCTCCCCCTCGGTAGGCTCATAAAGACGGAGCAATAGTTTAATAAATGTGGATTTGCCTGCACCGTTGAGTCCTACCACCGCAAGACGTTCTCCTGCTTTTAGTTTAAGTGACAGATCTTTCAGCGCATATTTCTCTGCCTTGGGATATTTAAATGACACATTTCTGAATTCAAATTCATAGCTGTCAAAATGCGGAACTGATTCGCCGTTATCGGTATTGTCATTGCCAAATTCCATAAAGCTGCGGAAATCGTCCACCTGACGGCTGCATTCAAGCAGGCCTGTTACGCCTTGAAGAAGGTTGTTGATATAGTTGTAAAATGCCATTGACGAGCCGAGATAAAGGCTAAAATTGCCTATGGTCATTTCTCCCCGAACGGTCTTATAAATGAGCCAACCGTACACCGCCGCCTGGGACAGAGCAAACAGGATATTGCTCAACCATGATGTAATGAGCCATGTCTTTGCATTCTTTTTCTGTGCTTCGATGCGTTCCTTTTTCAGCTCCCGTATCTTGTCCGTCAGCCAGTCCTTCAAGCCGAACATTCGGATATCCTTTGCGGTATCAAAGCTTGTGGTCACATTCCGCAAATAGTTATCCTTTCGCCACCATGGTGCAAGCGGATCCCATACACGCTTTTTTACGGTCTTGTTTGTATAATCATTAAGCAGAAAGTTTACGATACAAATAACAATCATCAGCAGCACTATAAAAATATTCATAGTACCGAGTATTACAATTCCCACCGTAACCACTGCTGCCGACAGCATAAAATTAACAATATTGCGCATCATACCCTCAACGCCGTTATCATTTCCGTTGCAGGCATTTCCTGCCTTCTGATAGCAGTCGAGGACATCGGGATTTTCGAGATGTTCATAATCAAGCCGCATCACCTTTGAATTTTTCTCGGACATCAGCTTAAAACGTGCGCAAATAAACCGCCACCATATCTCGCTGTAATAATAGGAATTAAGCATTGTTGAAGCTGCTTGAATGACCGTGAATATCACCATAAGCCACAAAAGCTTTTCTGTGCCTGCTTCGCCCGTTATCATGTCAATTACGAATTTCGAGATAAATGTCCAGAGGTACTGCATGGTCGGTGCACATATCATTCCTATGGGAATCAGCAGGAGAAAGCCCTTGTTATAGCTTACCATTGCATTAAGTATGTATTTTATATTGCTGAAAACGCCGAAGTCCTTATGAAATGGATTTTTTTGTTCGTCCATAATATTACCCCTCGCTTTTTTTGATAAAAGACAAGTCCTCGCGATTAAACCATGCTTCATCGCACCAGCCTACCTGACTTTGATATCCGTTAGGCGGATTTATCATCATATCCGCACATATCATCATCATTATCGGTGCAACTGTTTTCACAAGCGATGACTGATACATATTCTCTCCTTTGTTGTCCTCGTTTATTATGCTGCCCTTTGTAAACATTCCGTTGAACTTGCAGAGATAGTCGAGTGCCCTTTCCGCCTTTTCTGTGGGAATATCCAGAAGCTTTGCTATTGTTTTTGCACGAACCGCCTCCTGCCACTTAAAAGTGAGCATATATTGCAGTATTTTCAAATTTGTCTTATCCCCGAGAAATGCGAACAGTTCAGCCATTTCATCGGTAATTTTCAGACGCTTTGCAAAGCCCTCTTTGGGCTGCTTTACAAGAAAATAATATTCAAGGTCTTTGTTAAGGCGCATATAGGTAAAGCCTGCTTTGCTGTTTATTTCCGCAACAGTAAGGCTGTCCGTTTCTTTGAGATTGGGACGGTCATAATAGTATTTATTTGTCTTCCATGATGCTATCTGTATTGCCCATGCGTATTTAAATGCCTGCTCAAAGAAGACCTCTTTGCTGCTGTCGGAGTCTTCCACAAGATTTTGCAGTTCGTCCATAACTTGTTGAGCAAGAGAAGTATCCTCCTTTGCCCTGCCGTAAAGATAGTCAATGGAAACTCCGAAAAAATCTGCAATCTTGGGCAGCAGGTCGCCGTCGGGGTAACTGCCGTTCTCCCATTTGCTGACCGCCTGCGGACTTACTCCCAAGTGAGCGGCAAGGGTCTCCTGCGTAACATTATGCTCCTTGCGCAGTCTTTGCAGCTGTGATGAGAATACTGTATCCATATTCAGAAATCTCCTTTTGCTTGATTTTCCTACAGTATATCACAAACAGCGGTTGTTGTAAATGCCTTATTTACACTATAATTCTACTTTACATGAAAAAAGCCCGCATTTTCAACCAATGGTTTATTTATACTAAACACCATTTAAAATATGAAAAAAATCAAGCCGATAATCTTGAAA
>JBJEQM010000360.1:0-4832 GCA_051881755.1 Oscillospiraceae bacterium | reverse complement strand
GGTACCGCCTCTTGCAATATTCATCGCAGCTCAGAGTAACGTAATGGAAACAATGGCTCACGCAGGCATGAAGGATTAAGGGTGAGCAGAATTTGGAAAGGGTGATAATATGTCAGGCTTGAAAAAGCTTATTGCATTGGCTGCGGCTGCCGCTATGACGGTTTCAATGTGCGCTGTAAGCGTCTCCGCGACCGAAGCATATACCCCTTATAACTACGACAGATGGGGCGACCCGATATCTTCGCAGGCTGGATATACCGCCACCGAATTTATCGACGGAAACGTCATCGGCTGCGGCGATTTTAACGAGCCCGCCGACCTGTTCGTTTCTCACGACGACCTTATGTATATCGTAGATAAGGGCAATAACAGGATCGTTGTAACGGATATGGACTTCAATTTTGTAAGGGAAATGACGGAATTCAATTACAACGGCGAAACAACTACACTGAAAAAACCTACCGGCATTTTCGTCGATCAGTATACGGGATATATTTATATCGCCGATACCGAGAACGACCGCGTTATCAAGTGCGATAAGGACGGCAACATTGACCTGCTGTTCACTAAGCCGGAAAGCGAGCTTTACTCCGCAGACGTTACATATAACCCCAGCAAGGTCATCGTTGACAAGGCGGGAAATGTTTACGTTGTTGTAAAGTCCATTACAAAGGGTGCGGTAATGTTCGACAGCGAGGGCAACTTCCTCCGCTTCTACGGCGCAAACAGAGTTGAGCAGACCTCCGAGGTAATCTCCAACTGGTTCTGGAACCTCATCTCCACCGAAGAGCAGAGACTCCGCAGCAAAAAGACCACGCCTATCGGCTTTACAAACTTTGATATCGACGATCAGGGCTTCATCTATACGGTAACGGAATCCACCGAGACCACTACCGACCTGGTAAAGAAGCTCAACCCCCGCGGAGATAACATTCTCGATTCGCTGGGTGTTGACAGTGAATTCCAGTTCGGCGACAGATCGCCCACATACTATTCAATATACGCAAAGAGCTCCAGCCTGACGGATATCGACATCGGTCCCAACGGCGAGCTTAATATACTGGATTTCCAGCACGGACGAATTTTCCAGTACGACAAGGAATGTTGGCTGCTCTTTATCATGGGCGGCACCGGCGAGCAGCTGGGTACATTCCGTTCGGCAACTGCCATTGAATCTTACGACAACAAGCTTTATGTTCTCGATTCCCGTAAAAACGGTCTGACGGTATTCACAAGAACCGTTTTCGGCGAGATAGTAACGGAAGCTGCAAATCTCTATAACGACGGTAAATATGAGGAATCACTTGAGCCTTGGCAGAATGTCCTCAAATACGACGGAAACTACCGCAGAGCTTATATCGGTATAGGCAATGCGCTGTTCAACCGCTTTGAGTACAAGGAGGCTATGGAGTACTTCAAAATATCCATCAGCCGAACACGTTACAACAAGGCGTTTGAGGGATATCGTGACGAGTGGCTCAAGGAAAACTTCACATGGATAATCATTGTTATTATCGTGATCATTATTGCGCTTGTTGTTTTCTTCAGACTGAAGAAAAAGGGTAAGATCAAATTTCTGAGAAAGGGCGGTGCTTGATATGCTGGATCTGACACAGGGTCAATTTGTTAAACACGTTATCCTGCACCCATTCGAGGGCTTTGAGGATCTCCGCTGGAAAAAGAAAGGCTCCATAAAGATCGCGCTGGTGATTCTGGTACTGCTGTTCTTCCAGCAGATCGCGTACAACAGGCTTTACGGTTTCCAGTATTACTCCGATTACGACAAAATTTTCAACATCATTCCGTATATCTTCCAAAGTTTCGTGCTTTTCGGTCTGTGGGTGGTTGCCAACTGGGCAATGTGTACCCTCTTTGACGGAGAAGGCTCCATGAAGAACATCTTTATATACAGCGCCTACGCGCTGATACCGTACATCGCGGGTTATCTGATAGGAACGCTGCTTTCGCACGTTCTTATCAAGGATGAGTACATCTTCATTCAGGCGTTTGAGATCATCGGTACCTGCTGGTCGTTTATACTGGTGCTTTCGGCTGTAAAGGCGGTACATCAGTTCAGCTTCGGCAAAACGATAGCGCTGATACTTCTGACGCTGGTGGCTATGGTTGCTATGCTGTTCCTGCTGATACTTCTTCTTACGCTGTTCCAGCAGGTGATCATATTCATACTTTCCATCTACACAGAGCTTTCGTACAGATTAAGAGTTTAAATTATATATCGAAAAGTGGTGAAATTTTTAATGCATATAAATTTGAAGAAGATCCTTGCAATGATCTGCTGTGCGGCAATGTTAACTTCCGTTTTTGCGATCCCCGTAAGCTCCGATGAGGCCGATACGTCCGCCGAGGAGTCTGTCGAGGATGAGGAAATAGAGCCTGCCGACCCCGATGCCGTAAGGCGCACCGAGGAAGAGGTTATGGCTCTTATGGAAGAGGTCGCCTCCAACAGCAAGCTTACGCTGTACTTCAATGATGATGAGGATACCATTGCTCTTAAGGATAACAACACCGGAACGATCTGGTGGGCAAATCCTATCAACGCTGACTGTTCCGTAGGTAAAGCCGCGCAGATACAGGAGCTCAAGTCGGGTATGACCCTCATCTACGGCGAGCCGTCAAAAAGAAGAACTACCACCCTTAACAGCAAGGTAAAGGGCAAGGTAAAATTCCAAAAAGTTGAGAACGGTCTTGAGGCTACATACACCTTTGCTACAGCGGACATTACAATTCCCGTAAGCTATATCCTTGAAGATGATTATCTCAAGGTACACGTTGATACTTCCAAGATAGAAGAGGGCGACGCCGACAAGATAACAACAGAGCTTGCTCTGTTCACTACCTTCGGTGCTGCGGAAGATACCGAGGACGGTTACTTCGTTATCCCCGACGGCAGCGGCGCGCTGATAAACTTCAACAATCAGAAAACAGGTCTTAAGGTATACACAGGCAAGGTCTACGGCAGAGATCTTACAGCCGTTTCTCAGACCGCTCCCGCTGTAACTCAGCAGGTATACTTCCCAATGTACGGCATCGTCAAGGGAAACAGCGGTATGATGGTAGTTGCCGACAAGGGCGACTCCTGCGCGGAGATCAACGCTTATGTATCGGGTCAGAACAAAACAAGCTACAACACCTGCTACTTCAGCTTTGAGCTTCGTACAAGCGACGAATACCTCATGGGCGGCGACTCCAATCCGCTTAAGGTATTTGAAAAGCGCGGCATTCTCGTTCCCGAGATCGAGGTAAGATATTACCCCGTTTCCAACGATGACCGGAGCGATATCGACTATGTTGACATCGCCGAGAGCTACCGTAACTACCTTATGTCCGACGATGTGGGCGTAATGGTATCCGATACGGTAAAGGATTCTCCTCTTTACATCGACCTTTACGGCGCTGTTATGAAGCAGGAATCCGTTCTGGGCTTCCCCATAAATATGCAGCATAAGGCTACGACCTTTGACGAGGCTCAGGATATCCTCAAGCAGCTCAAGGAAAACGGTGCTGACAGCATCGTTGTAAACTACAACGAGTGGACAAAGGCGGATATAACGGAAAAGGTTGCCGATAAGGCGACTCCCGCTCCCACGCTGGGCGGAAAGAGCGACTTCAAGGATCTGATGAATTATGCTTCAAGCAACAACATTCAGCTTTATCCCGGAGTCGATAACCTTACATTCCGCTCCAGCCTGAAATACTGGTCCATGACAAATACAGCTATCAGAGTTTCCAACGCATTTTCAAGACAGTATACATACGACCTGGCATACGGCGTTGAAAATAAGTTCTACGACGCAATGGCGCTTCTGTCGCCCAACGCTTACGACAAGATGTTCGAGAGCCTTGCCAAGAGCTATGTAAAGCAGGGTATTACCAAGATATCCGTCGGCTCAACTTCAACAGCTCTTTACGGCGATTATGGCAGAAGGGCAGTTTCCAGAGAAATGGCTATGGAAAATCTGGAAAAGAACTACTATATGCTGGATCACAAGGTAGGCTCAGTCCTCGCCGAGGGCGCTAACGCTTATATCCTGCCTCACGTTGACCATATCACAAACGTACCCCTCAGCTCCAGCAAATACGATATCTTCGATCAGGAGATACCCTTCTATCAGCTTGTACTGCACGGCGTAAAGCCGTACTCCACAACGGCTGTCAACGGTGACGCCGAGATAGCAGACCTTATCCTGCGCGCGGTGGCTTCCGGAAGCAATCTCCGCTTCGACTTGATCGCAGATGATGCTAACGAGCTTAAGGATACCCGCTACGACGTATACTATTACGCTGACTCTAAGTATTGGATCGAAGACGCGGCAGGCTGTTACAAATTTGCAAGCACTATCCTCTCCGATGTTTCCGATAAGAAGATCGTTGAGTATAATATCCTTAACGAAAACGAGATCGAGACCGTCTACGAGGGCGGCACAAAAACAGTGGTAAATCTTGCAGACAGGACTGTCAATAAGAACGGCACGGTCTACAGCCTGTATGATTACATCGGAAAGGGGGTAATAGGATAATGAAAAGAGTTCATATGTCCTATGAAAAGAAAAAAGGTCTTTACGGCTACGGATTTATTGCCCTCTGGTTCGTCGGCGCTTTGATGTTCTTCATCATTCCCGTGCTGAAATCCTTCTACTATTCGTTTAATGACGTAACGCCCGAGACCGGTTACCTCGCTAAGAGCTGGGTGGGTCTCGCAAACTACAAGAGAGCCTTTATGACAGACCCGACTTTCAGACAGTACCTTGTGGAATCTCTGAAAGATATGGCTTTCAATCTTCCCGTAATCATTATATTCTCAATGTTCGTTG
>JBJEQM010000359.1:0-4843 GCA_051881755.1 Oscillospiraceae bacterium | reverse complement strand
TAATATGGATTGTCTTTTCTGCAAAATTGTTGCCGGGGAGATCCCCAGCACAAAGGTATACGAGGACGACAAGGTGCTTGCATTCAAGGATATCAACCCTATGGCACCCGTACACATTCTTGTTATCCCCAAGACCCACATTGAAAGCGCGGCGGCGATAACATCGGAAAATTCCGCTGTTGTTGCGTATATTTTTGAGACTATCGCCAAGATAGCCAAGGAGCAGGGATTGGATAAGGACGGCTTCAGAGTTATCACAAACTGCGGCGAAAACGGCTGTCAGAGCGTTAAGCATCTGCATTTCCATATCCTCGGCGGTCGCAAGCTGGAAGTAAATATGGGCTGACATACCCTTTGGAGGTAATTGAAAATGGTGCGGAAAATGGCATACATAGGGTTTTCCTGGTTGCTTGGCTTATTTTTCGCATCATTTTTTTCAAGTGATATTGTTTTAAAGTCCTGTGCGGTCATTGGTGCCGCAATACTTATCCTGCTGTTTTTGCTGAAGAAAAAGTCGGTCACGGCGGTGGTTTGCTGTATATTTTTTGCTTTGGGCAGCTTATATTACTGTGCTTTTGACCATATTGTATACGACAATGCTGTAAAGTATAATAACTTAACAGTTACAGTTGATGGTACTATACAAGATTACACCGACCACAGCGGCGACATGACTACATACCTTGTCAAAGGCAGGATAAACGGCGAAACTTCGGCACTTATCCAATGCTACGGTACGGCGTATGAATGTGCGGCGGGAGACAGCATTACTGTAAAGGGAACAGCCTGTACACCAAATTCGGGCTATACTTTTGATGGTTTATCCTATTATAAAGCAAAAGGGATATATCTGGTAATTAGCTATCCCGATGAAATAAACATCACACGCTCGGACGGAGTATCATTAAGGCGTGCCCTTGACACCTACCGAAATTATATTTACAGCAGAATGTCACGTTACCTCAGCATGGACGAGTTCGCTGTTGCAAAAGCTATGCTTTTCGGCGACAAAAGCGGCATTGACAGCGATACAAAAACCGCTCTTTACCGTGCGGGAATAGGGCATATGACTGCGGTTTCGGGCACGCATCTTGCAATTATATCATCTCTGATATGGTTTGTGCTGAGTTATGTGCCCATGAAAAAGCGCAGCCGTTTTGTGTGTCTTTTGATACCGCTGCTGCTTTTTACGGTGCTGGCGGGCGGAACAAGCTCGGTAAACCGCGCGGCTGTAATGATAATACTCGTATACGGCGCGCAGCTTTTTGACAGGCGGGCTGACCTTGCAAATTCCCTTGGCATTGCCGCTGTCCTGCTGACGGCAGGCTGTCCCTTTGCGGTGCGTGACCCGTCGCTGCTGCTGTCTTTTGCAGGGGTCATCGGCATCGGCGGAGTTGCTCCGGGGATAATAAAGCTGGCGGAAGAGCGCGTCAAGCTTAATTTTCTGCTCAAATCGGTGATAGTATCTCTTTGCGCAACTGTGTGCGTTTTCCCGGTATCGCTCTTGTTTTTCGACGAGATATCCATAGCTGCTCCTGTCACAAATATTGTGCTTGTGCCGCTTTGTACCGTCATATTGCTTTGCGGCGTTATAACGGCTCTTACGGGCGGTATTGCGGCATTTCCGATGATGAAGCTTTGCGGGCTGTGCTGCCGAATGGTGACGGCGCTTTCCGATATGGTCGCCGATCTGAAATTCACATACATACCGCTTGGGTATGATTTCATAAAATACATGGTCATGGGCGCGGCGGTCATAGTTATAATTTTCGCGCTTTTTTCCAAGCTGAGAAAATATACGGGATTATCTGCTGCTGTTGTTTCGGCAGTATGTATACTTACTGTTTCCGTGTACAGATTTATACCGTCGGAACGCCGCACGGCAGTATTTTTTACCGACGGAAAAGGTGCTTCGGCAATAGTTCTGCATGATAAAAGATATGCCGCTGTGATTGATCTTCACAACGGTGGAAACACATATGGATATATTGATAAATATTTTTCATCAATGGGTATCGAGCGGGCGGAGCTTGTCGTTCTTTCGGACGGCAGCGATATTTCCGCCGGCGGTTTCCGTAAGCTGATGAAAAAATATGACGCTGCCGAGGTACTTATCCCCGATAGATCCATGGCTTACACCGCGTCCTTTGCGGATAATGCGGTGAATTATGATATAAACGATATAACTACGGTAAAAATGCCCGATTATGAAGTAATGATCGGCGATAATTACACTATATTCATAAGCTGCAAGGGCTGTGACATTTTTGCGTATGACTCGGCGGAACGTCCGCTCTCCTCGGGAAGCTTTGATGTTGCGGTGAATTATCACGGAAAGGTACCGTCGCGGTATGTCAACGGAGGTATATACATAAATACGGCGGATGCGGAGACGACGGAGCGGCAATATTCGGGTGAATGTATAAAAATTGATATATATGGCGGAAATTTCACGGCGGAGGTGTTGTAAGTGGCTGTTGTCAGCGATTCCGACCTTAAAGCTTCGGTAAAATGCGGAAAGATAGACAAGGTATACTATTTGTACGGTAAGGATACCGCGGCGGTAGAGGCATATAAAAACATGATAATATCCAAGGTGGTCAGGAAAGGCGACGAGGTGTACAATCTGCACGTTTTTGACGGCACGGAGCTGGACTTCAACGAGCTGACCGAAGCCTGCGAGGCTTTGCCCATGTTTGCGGAATACGTCTGCTGTGTTGTCAGCGACCTAAACGCGGAGACGCTCAGCCCCGACCAAATATCAATGCTGGTAAAAATGGTCGCCGACCTGCCGGACACAACGGTGCTGATATTTTACTACGCCGCCTTTGATATTGACGAAGCAAAGAAAAACGCTAAGAATAAAAGCAGCAGCAAGAACAAAAAGCTGCAGGACGCGGTCACTAAGCATGGTACGGTCTGTGAATTTAAGTTCAAGACAGCGGATATGCTTGCCAAGGATATTATGGCTAAGGCGGCAAAATGCGGAGGTGCCATATCACGCGATGCGGCGTTCGACCTTGCCGAGCTTTGCGCCTGCAATACCATGATGGTAGGCAACGAGCTGGACAAGCTGCTGTCCTACGCAGAGGGAAATGAGATAACGCGGCAGATGGTTGCTATGCTTTGTCCGCGGCAGATAGAGACCACGTCGTTCGACCTTGCCAAAGCTATTGCGCGGCGCGACAGGGCTTCGTCGCTGCGGCTGCTTAACGATCTTAATCTGGAAAAAACCGAGCCTATGGCGGTGCTTTATGCGGTCACGGGAAATATGCTGGACTTATATCGTGCAAAGGTTGCGTCGGGCGAGGGGAAAAATCCCTCGGACGTTATGGCGGATTTCAAATATCCCGGCAATCTTTCGTTCAGGGTCAACAACGCTTTCCGCGATGTGCGGAAATACTCAACTGCGCATCTGCGCGCGTGCATGAGGATACTGGTGGAGACCGACGTATCTATGAAATCCTCCAAGACGGACAAGTGGACTCTGATTGAAGAAGCGGTTGTAAAAATGCTGTCAATAAGATAAAGGAATAACTGTATGATACATCTTGAACAGGCGGTCATCGTTGAGGGAAAGTATGATAAGATAAAGCTTTCCTCCATAATCGACGCTGTTATAATCACAACAAACGGCTTTTCCGTTATAAAAAACAAGGAAAAGCTTGATATAATACGATTTTATGCTGCCAATAAGGGCATAATAATCCTGACCGATTCCGACAGGGCGGGCTTTAAAATACGGAATTTTATCAAGGGCGCGGTCAAAAACGGGAAGATAACCAACGTTTATATCCCCGATATTTTCGGCAAGGAAAAGCGCAAGGCGGCTCCGTCCAAGGAGGGTAAGCTTGGAGTCGAGGGTATCGACAAGGATATCCTTATACAAGCCTTTGAAAAGGCAGGCATCGTATCCTCGGAGGCGGTCGAGCGCGGCAAGCCGATAACCAAGTTAGACCTGTACGAAGCAGGTCTAAGCGGAGGGGAAAATTCCTCGGAGAAGCGGAGCATACTGCTGAAGGAGCTTGGTATGCCGCAGCTCCTTACCACGGGCGGAATGTTGGAAATTATCAATTCCATGATGAGCCGCGATGAGTTTCTCTCATTGTGTGAACGGATTTACAGCAAATAATTCGGAGGGTTTATGGTTTTTTCAAGTCTGGTATTTTTATACTTTTTTCTGCCGGTTGTAATGATATTGTATTTTGTCCTGCCGCAGAAAATGAGAAATCTGCTCATACTTATCTCGGGTCTTTTTTTCTATGCGTGGGGCGAGCCGAAATATGTTATCATTATGATACTGTCCACCGCCATAGATTATACTGCAGGCAGGCTTATTGACAAATTCGATTCCTGTCCCAAAAAGCGGACGGTGTTTCTGCTGGTATCGGTCATAATGAACATCGGTCTGCTGGCTGTTTTCAAGTACAGCTCGTTCATCATTACGACGATAAATTCCATTTTCGGCACGAGCATACCCGACCCGCAGCTTCCTCTGCCTATCGGTATATCGTTCTATACATTCCAAAGTATGTCATATACTATTGACCTTTACATGAGAAACATCAAGGTACAGAAAAATTTTATCAGCTTTACGGCATATGTAACCCTGTTCCCGCAGATAGTTGCGGGACCTATCGTGCGTTATGAGGACGTTGCGGCGGAGCTTGATACCCGTACCGTTACCGTTTCAAAGGTAGGGGAGGGCATTGGAAAATTCCTTAAGGGTCTTGCAAAAAAGGTGCTTCTTGCAAACAATATTGGTCTTATCTGGACGCAGGTCAAAGCCATGGATTACGGAGAAATTTCCGCTGCTACGGCGTGGCTCGGTATTCTTGCGTTT
>JBJEQM010000358.1:0-4844 GCA_051881755.1 Oscillospiraceae bacterium | reverse complement strand
ACATGAGCCCTATTTTATACAGCTCCGAAAATGGTCTTTTGCCGAATGACACAGCCACCATGACCGCCGCCGAGATAATACGCAGCAAGAGCAGCAGGAACGCATTCAGCTCAGGCAGCAGTATAATAAGGGAGAATAGGCTGCCCGCAGCCGCCGCAATAATGCAGCGGGAGTTTTTTACTGCCGAGTGGCTCAGCCGCGCTGTTGCCTTTATAAGCAGAAAATCTATGTAAATATTGGTAATTATAAGTATATCAACATATATGTACATGACGCTCTCCGTAAAATGGTATGATTATATTATATCTCTGCGGAGCGTAAAAAGCTGTCGATTGGTGTGGGAGGACAAAAAAATTCCCCATGAGTAAGCTCATGGGGAAAGTATTGTTTTTATGAAAGCAGCGCAACGACGTAATTTACAAGGTCTTTTATCTGAGGCTTGGAGAACTGCGCGTCCGCGCCTACGGATTTGCCCTTGATTATCATCTGCTCGTTAATAAGGGAGGAGAACAGCACTACGGGTATATTTTTCAGCACCGAGTCGTCCTTGATAAGCTTTGTCAGACGGTGACCGTCCATTTTGGGCATTTCGATATCGCTTATGATACAGGCAATGTCGTCTGTTACATTTTCGCCTGCCGAGCGGAAATTCTGTATAAAGTCCCATGCGTCCTGACCGTTGCTGAATGATACGATATTGTGGAAGCCGATATGCTCCAGCGAATCGGTTATCATTTTGTTGAGGAATTTGGAGTCGTCCGCAACGATAAGCCGCTTTTCACCTGCCGATACCGTAGGACGGCTTACTCTGTCCAGACCCGTTACATCAAGTCCCGCGTTTTTGTTAAGCAGGGAAACTATCTTTTCAAAGTCAAGTATGATTATTATTTTGCCGCCTATCTTGGCAACGCCTGTGGATAATCCGTCGCCTTCCGTGCAGCCGTTGGCAACTGTGGGCGGGTCGGAGATATCCGACCATGAAATGCGCTGTATACCGTTTACCTTGGAAACGTGGAAAGCGATCTGCATCTGATTGAATTCACAGATAATGAAAATTTCCTTGCTGCTTTTTGAATGCGGCGTATGCAGCACTTTATGTAGATCAATTACGGAGATGAGCTTGTCACGGGGGATAAAAACACCCTCTACCTCCGCTGGCGCGTTAGGCACGGGAGTGACCTCCTGATCGATCATTATCTCGACTACCTTGGATATATTAATGCCGTAGCTGCTGTCGCCCACTTCAAATTCAAGAAGCTCCAGCTCGTTAGTACCGCTTTCAAGAAGAATATTAGTATCCATCATTTTATGACCATTTTCCCTAATGGAAAATGCACTCCTTTCCGATGTTTTGTGGTTTGCGAAGCAAATTCCGAGCGGCAGTAAGGAAAACAAAACTCGGGTTTGATTTTTTTCAAACTTGCCCCTTTCGGATTACTTGTACTTATTATACAATATTCATACCAAAAAATCAATATATTTTTTGCATTTTTTTTAATTTTTCAGTCTTTTTATCTGTCGGATATCGTCTCCGACGAAGAAAAGCATATTAAAAACTCCGAAAATGCGTGAAATAATGCGGTCGTTATATTTTTTTTGCAGTTCCTCAATGGTAAGATTTGTATTTATAATGGTGGGACGTCCGAGATTTATACGGCTGTTTATTATATTGTAGGTCACAGATTCATTGAAGCTTGTGGTAAATTCCGAGCCTAAGTCGTCGATAATGAGAAGCTCCGTATCAATAAGCAGGTTCATGGTATCGCCGCCGCTTTCGCCTGCCTTGCCGAAATGCTCGCGCTCAATAAGGGAGAGATAGTTTATCAGTGAGCCGTAAGCCACGGTATAGCCCTTTTCCGCCACCGCCTTGGCGATGGAGAGCGAAAGGTGGGTCTTGCCGACGCCCGTTCTGCCGTACATTATGATGCTGTCGGAGTTTTCGCCGAAGCTTTCGGCGTAGCCGCGGCAGTAGTCGTAGATCTCCGACATCATCTCGAAGCAGTCCCTGCCGTTGGGAGCGGTTTTTCCGCGGTAATATTCAAGGGAGAAGTGGTTGAAATCGCAGTCGGGCATATGGGCGGATTCGTTCAGCTTATCGATGGACAGGCTGTTGAGCAGGCGTATAAAGCATTGGCACCGCTGACCGTTCACAAAGCCTTTGTCCGAGCATATGGGACAGGTGTAGTGCGGCTCAAGATAATCACGGGGATAGCCGCCGCTCTCCAGTATATTTCCGATAAGCTCCTGCGCCTGTAAATTTTTCTCCTTTATAACGTCAAACTGCTTTTGAAAATCCCCCTGCTTGGAGATTATCAGCTTGGACAGCTCAATGACCGTGCCCGAAAGCTGATCGTTTATCTCGATTATCTCGGGCTTTTCCTTTGATATTTTGGCTAATCTGCGCTGATACTCGTTTTCGGCGCTGAAACGGCGGCGATTAAGCTCTGCCTCGGCTTTTTCGTATATTTGCTTGTCGTAGCTCATATTATTTATCCTTTCCTGTTATTCTGCTTCGGGTCGATCTTGGGTATATTTGACATGGCGTGTTCAAGATACAGATCAAGGTCGTAGGAATGTCCGCCGCTGTTATCCTGCTTATCATTCTGCTGAGATGGCGCGCTTTTTTGTCTCAGCATATCGTCGCGCTCAACATCGGCAGGTGTCGTTATACCCTTTTGTATCCAGTTGGTAATAATTGTATTCATGTAATTAAAGGAGACCTCGTGTATATTGTCAATGGACTTGTCGTATGCGATCTCCACAAGGTCAACAGAAACGCCTGACGCAGACCAGCTTTCGATAAATCCCTGCTCCTTTTTGGATAGAGCGCGGTTAAGCTTGAGCCGTGAGACTATCTGTCCCTGTAAAGAGAAATGCCTTTCCATTGATTTTATCTGCTCTTCCGCCTGTTCGTGGGTGGTGATACCCATTTCGTTCCATGACTGGACGACGCGCTCTATGTAGGCTATGCTGTATTTATTGGCGGAAACCGCAAATCCCACCAGCATCATTATAACATCGCAGCCCATGGAGTAAAAATCGTGCATCCAAATAAAGGTGCGCTGTTCGGTGTTGGTCAGCGTTCTGCCAAGAAGCTTTTCCGCCTCGGTGAAAAGGTAATTCAGCTGAGAGGAGCCCGTAACGCGGTCGGCTATCTCTTTTGGGGTGAGCATTTTTGCCGAGCGCTCCATCTGCCGCTTGGGAGAGACGGCTGGCTTGTTCTCGGCGGGCTGCTGTATCGGCTGTACGGCGGCAGGTGCGGTGTCGGTGCGGCATATGACGCCTGCCTGCTCCCAGTAGGATAAGGCGTCCTCCACGTCGTCGGCGGTAATCCTTTTCCCGAGAGCGGCGGCTATTTCCTGCGTATTTTCATCGGAAACGCACTTGTGCCGCATGATATACAGTATCACCTTTGCGGCTTTATCGCTTGCCAGCTGTATGTAATTATCAACAACGCAGTCGGGAACGGCAAATGCTCCCTCTGCTATGCTCCAGTTTACTTTATAATTCATAATAACATTACCTCAATATTTTTCTCAATATACATTATAACATATATTTTATAAAATTGCACTATAATATTGACCAAAATTAATTTTTGTGCTATTCTAATAAATATATTGTTGTTTTATTGAGGTGACTGAACAATGGAAGAAAATACAAGTATTATTGAAGATACAGAACAGACCGATATTTCCGAGGAGAGGCATATTGAACCGAGACGGAACAATGTTATCTATACGGTCATATCGGTGCTTATATTTGCCATGATTTACGGCGTGTGGCATTTTGCTCAGACCAAGCTGTTCCGCGATTACAGCATGACCGTCAGCGGAAGCGAGCTTTCGGCTGAGCAGCTGGATATTGCCGCGGATTTTTCCGGCATAAGCTGGGATAGGATAGACCATATCCGTCTTGACAAAACCAACGGAAAGACCTCGGCGGTAATATGCTTCCGCGAAACGGGCGCTCCCGAGGATTTCGCCGATATGGCTATAATGTACGAATACGGTGATATTGCGGAGGATATCCGCACGGAAATATATCCCTACGGAAACGGCGTGCCCGAGTATGTTTTCGCGGACAGCTACGTTAATATCGACGACCCGTCGCGGTACTGCCTTGTATACAGCTATAACGGCGAGGATTTTGCCGAGTATCATTCCGATACGGTATCGTCGGAGTTTGCCGCGCTGTTTATGGGTGCGGAAAAAGTATATGCAGAATAAAATTTACAGAAAAAAGCTTGCATTTTTGTGTATTTTGTAGTATAATATCCAGCAGTTGATTTTGATGAAAGGGAATGAAAATATATGGTAAATGTCGGTTTTATCGGCGCGGGAAATATGGGCTTTGCCATTATAAAAGGCATTGCGGAAAGCGGACTCTGCGGCTCCGACGCGGATAAAAGGTTTGATATTTATGCTTTTGACCCGAAAAGCGAAATGGTAGACCGCTTAAATCGATTCGGCGTTAAGCCCTGTACAAGCGAAAGCGAGCTTGTAGAAAAGTGCGACTATGTTTTCCTTGCGGTAAAGCCCCAGCAGCTGGACGTCGTTCTGGACGCCGCAAAGGGAAGCTTTACAAAGGATAAGGTCATAATTTCCATATGCGCGGGGATCACTGCGGAATATATTCAGTCCAAGACCGTAGAGGGAGCTAAGGTCGTCCTTGTAATGCCCAACACGCCGCTGCTTCTGGGTGAGGGCGCTTCGGCGCTTTCGGCAAATGCAGAGGTGTCCGCGGAGGAGTTTGATTTTGTAAAGAATATATTCGCTTCCTGCGGCAAGGCGGCAGTCATACCTCAGGATAAGATGAAGGAGATCATCGCTGTAAACGGCAGC
>JBJEQM010000357.1:0-4860 GCA_051881755.1 Oscillospiraceae bacterium | reverse complement strand
ATTTTCCGTATTGTCAACATTTACCGATATCCTGTTGCGCGGCTCTTTCAGAAATGCGGATATATGCTCCGCGAGGACATACTCGCCTATGGTTTTTTCAGCGCCCACAGCAAGGCTCACTATATCCTTTTTATCAAGCTCCGATCTCAGTTTTTTCTCTTGGTACAGCACGTTTTCCGCATACTTTTTCAGCAGCTCCGCTTTTTGCGTCATTTTAAGGCTCCGACGGTCATAAATGAACAATTTGCAGCCGTAATGGTCTTCAAGATAATGTATATGCTGCGTTACCGCAGGCTGCGTCATATTCAGCAGCTCGGCGGTTTTGCGGTAATTCATTACCCTGCATAATGTCAGAAAGGTTTCAAGTCTTGTATCTATCATAGCAGCACCTTATAAATATTTTTTATCATATAATATTAAATGATAATTTGATTTTATCACAGAATTATGATAAAATCAATAGGCAAAATAAAAATTATAAGAACCTGTCTTCACAAGATATGTGTGCGGATTTTCGAGCATAATTTTGTCGCAGACAAGGCAAAAATGCGCAGGCATACTTGCGTATGGCAAGCATTTTTAACGCAGTCTGCGGCAAAATTTGCCGAAAAGACGTGCGCATACGCTTGTGAAGACAGGTTTAAGGAGTTTATTATGGAAAAGATAAAAAATACAGGAAAACTTGTACCCGGATTTGCGCTGGCACTTGTTATCGCGGCTCCGGCGAAGCTGATTGAGGGACTTTTGCCGATACATCTAATAGGTGCGTCGGTCATCGCCCTTTTTATCGGAATGATAATCAACCACTTCTGGCAGCCAAATGATACATTTTCCTCGGGACTGAAATTTACGTCCAAGAAAATACTGAAATTTGCGATAATCCTCCTCGGCGCAAGCCTCAATATAAGCATGGTGCTTGAAGTCGGAAAAATGTCGCTGTGCGTAATGTTCTTTACCCTGCTGACCTGCTTCGGTATCGGTCACTTTGTAGGCAAGGCGCTGAAAATAAACTGGAAGCTGTCAAACCTTATTTCCGCAGGCACGGGCATATGCGGCGGCTCGGCTATCGCTGCGATTGCGCCTGTTATCGACGCTGATGACAGCGATATAGCATACTCAATGTCGGCGACATTCCTTTTTGATATGGCAATGATAGTGCTTTTTCCCATAATGGGTCAGGCGATGGGACTTTCCGATATGGCATACGGACTTTGGGCAGGTACGGCTGTAAACGACACCTCCAGCGTTGTGGCGGCAGGATACGCCTTTTCCGAAGCTGCAGGCGACTTTGCAACCATGGTAAAGCTGACGCGCACACTTTCGATAATCCCCACAGTTATCGTTTTTGCGCTCATCAACGCACATATTAAGCGGAAAAAATCGGGTTCAAATGGCGAAGCGGTCAAGGCAAAGCTCAGCGTAACCAAAATAATCCCGTGGTTTATTTTGGGATTTCTCGGTCTTACAATTATTAACAGCTTTGGCGTTATCCCCGCAGCCGTTTCATCGGGCATGAAGGAAGTCAGCAAATTTCTTATGGTCTCCGCGCTTGCTGCGATCGGTCTCAACACAAGCTTCAAGGATATGAAGAAGTCGGGGTTTGCGCCCATGCTGCATGGATTTATTATCTCTGCGCTGGTGGTCATTGTGGCTATTGCGGTAGAGTATTTTATGGGGGTCGTTTAAAAAATATTAATAATTGAAAAGCAAATTATAATGTAAAAATCTCCTATTGATTGTTTGTGTACAGCGTTTCTTGCCTTGCAAATTATCATTTGTTGTCGAAATAAGTATTGCCATTTTAAAGAAAATAATGTATAATTATATTGGATAATATTTTTTGTTTGCAAACCATACAAATGAAAGGACTGTATGCATAATGGTTTTTGGCAGCGGCAAGCATAAGTCAAAAAATACAGCGCAGCCAAGCAGCGATGATATCAATGTATGCATGGAAGGCAAGGAATATATTGCCAACAAATATGTCATGAACTGCTTTGGAGTTACAATTCCGGTGTATACTGCTATGTCTGTATGCAGCAGTATATATAATATTGTCAGCGGAAGCCTTGAAAAAGCCAGACTTGCCGATGAGAAGGAAAAAGCCAAGCCAGAGGCGGAGAATACCGGCAAAGCCAGGTCATGCTTCCTTGCAGGGATGTCCAATGAAATAAAAACGCCTATCAATGCCGTTAACGGCATGAACGAAATGAAACTTCGGGAAAGCAGACCCGTTTATACCGCACCCGACGCAAAAATACTTGCGGTGGACGATAACGTTATAAATCTTAAGGTGTTCAAGACTCTGCTGAAGCAGACAAAAATAAAAATATATGAAGCTGAAAGCGGACAGGAGTGTCTCGACCTTATGAAGCGCGAAAGCTTTGATATGGTGTTCCTTGACCATATGATGCCGGAAATGGACGGCATAGAAACCCTCCGCCGCATACGCGCGGACGGGCTTGGAGGCGTCGTGCCCATAATAATGCTTACCGCTAATACCATGTCAGGCGAAAGGGAGCAGTATATAAGCCAAGGCTTCGACGACTACCTTTCCAAGCCCATAATACCTGCCGAGCTGGACAGAATGATACTGCATTATCTGCCGTCGGAGCTTATCGCCCCCGAAACCGAAAGCGGCACCGTGCCCGAGCCTGTTTCCGCACCGAGCGGCATCGAAGCTCTGCACCGTTTGCTGCCTGAGATAAATATTGAAAAGGGACTTGCTTCCTGCGGCGGAGACGAGGACTTCTATCTTGAGCTGTTCAAAGATTACACAGAACTGCCTGTCCGCGAAGAACTGACGGGATATCTCCGCAGCGGTGACTACAAAAATTACTGTATCCGTATCCACGGCTTTAAAAGCAACTCCTATTCGCTGGGAGCAGTCGGTATCGGAGATCTGGCATACGAAATGGAAAAGCTTACGCGTGACGGACTTCCCGATGAAATAGTCGGACTTCAAGATATTCTTTTTGAAAAGTACGACAATATATGCCAAAACTACAAAAAGGTTACGGGGTAAGGCCACAGACGGAATGATTTTTGCTCAGCAGAAAGTAAATTGGAGGGATGGTTTTGAAAAAAATATTAAAAGCCGTCGGAGTGACCGCAATTGGTATCGTTCTCAATGTTGCGGGAAGATATATTGCTTATGTTCTCGATCTGCCTATATGGCTGGATATGGTGGGCACGGTCATTTCGTCGTATTACGGCGGCATCTGGAGCGGCGTCATTGCGGGTCTGGCGTCAAACGTCATATCGTCGCTGTATGATGCATCGGCACTTGTATATTCCGTCATCAACGTTGCAGCGGCAGCAGCGATACACATTCTTATAAAAAAAGGATATGTCAACAACGCGCTGAAAGCTTTCATATCAAGCTTTTGGCTTGGAGTAGTATGCACTATTCTTTCAACGCCGCTGAATATTATTTTCTGCGGCGGATATTCAGGCAACACCTGGGGCGATACGCTGATAGATATGCTAAGATGGCATGATGTTTCCAACGTTCTCGCGGCATTGGCGGGAGAGGCTGTGGTGGAAATAGTGGACAAGCAGATAAGCATTATGCTTGCGTTCATGATAATTTATTTTATCTCCTGGCTGAAAAAGAGCAAGCCGTCTGCACCCCGTACAGCATCACTTATCCTTGCTGTGTGTATAATATCCGCAGCCGCAATACAGCCCATAGAGTCTGCCGCTGTAAGCGAAAGCGCTGCTTCCGATAACTTTGTTGAAAAAATATACAACAATACTAACGGTATGGTCGCCTCCGAGGCAAATGTTATCTGCGAAACGGGAGACGGATATATATGGATAGGAAGCTATGCAGGTCTGACCAGATACAACGGAGACGAGTTTGAATTTATCCGCGAGGGCGGACTTGTAAACGTGGTAAGCATGATGACCGACAGCAAGGGACGTCTGTGGATAGGTACGAACGACGCGGGAATCGCAAGATACGAAAACGGAGAATATACATATTTTACCCAAGACGATGGACTTCCCTCAAATTCCGTTCGCTGCTTTGCCGAGGATAAGGACGGTCGCGTTTATGTGGGTACCAGCAGTAAAATATGCAGCTTCGGCACCGACGATACTATTGAAGTATCGGAGCATGATATTACCTTTGCAACTGCGATGGCAGTATGCGACGACAAGCTGTTCGTTATCGACAATAACGGCAGCATCAGCGCTCTGGACGGAGAAAAGCTGCTGACTCCGACACCTGAATATAATGAAAAATATTTTTACTACTGCCTTGCGTCTACTTCGGAGGGAATGCTGGTAGGAACGGAAACAGGCGAGCTTTTTTCGGCAGAAATATCGGGAGGCAATATCTCTCTTCATGAGAAGACGGATATATCCGCCGACAAAATATCCGCCCTGTTTGAGGACAGCCGCAGCCGTATCTGGTTAGCTTCCGGCTCGGAATTTGGCTATATTTCCAAGGACGGCGGCTACCGCAAAATGAGCATTGAAGGCTTTGATGAGTACATAAACTGCTTCCATGAAGATTATCAAGGAAATATATGGGTCGCTTCAACTAACTACGGCGTGATGAAGCTTTCGGAAAGCCGATTTGTAAACGCCTTTGAAAGTATCGGCGCTGAAAAACAGGTAGTCAACGCCGTTGCAAAATACCGCGGAAATTATTTCTGCGGCACGGATAAAGGTTTGATCGTATTTAACGAAAATGGACTTTCCGACGAATTTTCGGAATTGTCCGAGCTGACCGACGGATACAGAGTGCGCTCCATATATGTCGATTCCAGGGACGGGCTGTGGCTTTGCACCTACAGCGGGCTAATATATTATTCCGCCAAGGGTGAAGTGCGTCTCTACAATACCGAAACA
>JBJEQM010000356.1:0-4863 GCA_051881755.1 Oscillospiraceae bacterium | reverse complement strand
TGTTGAAGTCGTCATACCCGATAAGAGTGTAAAGATAGGCGCAGTAGAAGATGCCGCTGAAAGTCATGAGCATGAAAAACGCGATGTTTACAGCGTAAAGAGCGGCTGTGCTGATATGCTGCCCGTCAAGCTGGGCGTTTATCATAAGCGACGAGGCAATATCCGTAAGGCAGGTAATGATAACGCATACGGACAGCTTCATAAACGCAGTATTCTGCGGCTTTTTCAGCGGATTTCCTATTTTTGCAAAGGTGGTAAATATTATCAGCATAATGACCGCAAATATCTCCACGCTTACATCGTATCGCATATGTTCACCCCATATTGTAATCTTGTATTTATTATACAATATTTTATCGTCTTGTTCAAGTAATTTGTGTTAATATTAATGAATAACATTGACAAATTATCGGCGGCGGAGTATTATATTCTTAACAAATAACAGAGAGGAGCAGGTTTTCCCGAGGGAAAACGGATATAATATGCTTGAAGAACTGAAAAAAGAAGTGTACGAAGCGAATATGCTGCTGCCCGAATATAAGCTGGTCACATTTACATGGGGCAACGTCAGCGGCATAGACCGCGACAGCGGACTTGTGGCTATAAAGCCCTCGGGCGTGGAATACAGCAGGCTTACCCCCGACGATATTGTGCTGGTAGCCCTTGACGGCAGCATTGCGGAGGGACGGCTCAATCCCTCATCGGACACGGCGACGCATCTGGAGATGTACAAGGCGTTCCCCGAGATAGGCGGCATTGTGCATACCCATTCGCCGTGGGCGACAAGCTGGGCGCAGGCAGGACGTGACATTCCTTGCTACGGCACAACTCACGCCGACTATTTTTACGGCGATATACCCTGTCTGCGCTGCCTGACCAAGGCGGAGATAGACGAGGCTTACGAGAAAAATACGGGACTGCTTATAGTTGAGGCGTTCCGCGAGAGAAGCGTGTCCGCTATGCCTGCGTGCCTGTGCAAAAATCACGGTCCGTTTGCATGGGGCAAAGATCCGAAAGAAGCGGTACACAACGCCGTGGTGCTGGAGGAGTGCGCCAAAATGGCGGCGCGCGCCGAGCGTCTTGACCCCGATATAAAGCCCGCGCCGCGGGAGCTTCAGGATAAGCATTATTACCGCAAGCACGGCGCAAATGCGTACTACGGTCAGAAGTAACGGGAGGTACTATGAGCGAATATAAAACCGTTTCCGATTCATATTCCGAGCAGGTGCAGATACTTACTCAGGCAAACATCAACGGCTACAACCGTCTCTTCGGCGGACAGCTTATGGAATGGATAGATATTGTAGCCGCCGTCACGGCGCGCCGCCATTCGGGCAGGAACGTCACAACGGCGGTGGTGGATACCCTTGCCTTTGAAGCCCCCGCTTATCCTAACGACACTATAATCGTGTGCGGACATATTACCTATGTGGGCAGGACGTCCATGGAGGTCTGCGTAAAATCCTATGTGGAAAACCTTGACGGCACGCGAAAGATAATAAACACCGCCTACCTTGTAATGGTGGCGCTGGACGAACATGAGCGTCCCGTGGAGGTGCCGAGGCTGAAAATATCCACCGATGAGGAAAAAGCCGAGTGGGAAGCCGCCGAAAAGCGCGCTGCTCTCCGCAAACAGCGCCGCGCGGAGAGATTTTGATGTAACTAATCAACCTATGGACAGATCCGACAGCTATAACCCTGCCGCTCAGCGTCAAGCTCCATTGCCGGGCGACAGCCAGCCTGAGGTCGCTTTCCTTGATCGGCTGTGTTCTGTCTGCCGTCTTTGTCTACAGAACGATTAGAGATTAGTATAAAATATATATTATTTTTGAACAATGTCACAAAAATATAACTGAAACGATTAAGCTTTTGTGCAATATCAATAAATATGCACCCGTACTTTGCTGAATAATGGTTATTGAAAAATTGTAGGAAACATGATATAATTTTTATATGAAATCAGAATCAGGGGACGGTGTTGTGTTATGAATTTATTGCCTGACAATTATATAGAAAAGATGGCGGAAATGTTCGAGCAGGATACCGAGACCGCCCACATAATCTGGTGCTGCGAGGATAATTCTTTCGTAAGCTTTGGGCGGAGGATAGTGCCCGACAACTGCGGCGACCCGCTGGAATATATACTGGAAAACGGTCTTGTGGAGCCCTCCGCGAATGCCGCTTTTGCCGTTTTGTGTTCAAAGGTGCAGGAAAGTATCGTGCACGGCGCGGCGGAAAATTCCGTCTCAATGGATATTAGCATTAAATTCCCTGACTCGGAGGAATATACTCAGTGCGGTCTGTATATCCTCTTCCTGCGCGACGAAAACACCAATGTCACCCATGCTCATATAAATTTACGTCCTTATAGCGCCAAGCAGATATTTTCCAAGCAGGTGTTAAAGGTATTTACCTCGGATAAAGCGCCTCAGCTTTTCGGCAACCGCATTGCCGACATGATGAAGCGTTACCCCGATAAAAAGATCGCGTTTATACAGTTTGACGTGGAGCGCTTCAAGCTTATAAATGAGACCTACGGCGTCGAGGAGGGAGACCGTCTGCTGGCATTCTTTAATGAAGCAATGGGCGTTATCTGTACCGACGATCAGCCTTTCTGCCGTCTCACCGCCGATGTTTTCATGGTGGTCACTGTATTTGAGACCAACGAGCAGCTTATCGGCTTTATCCGTATGATAGAAAGCCGTCTCAGCGGCTACAACGGCATGGAGTACCGCCTTATTTTCGGCGTTGCCGTTGTCGAAGACCGCTCTCTGCACACACGCCGTCACGGCGACAACGCTTCTCTTGCAAGACAGCGCATAAAGGGCAATGCCCTTGAAAATATAGGCTTTTATAATGACAACATGAAGATGGAGCTTCACAAGCGGCAGAGCATCGAAGACGATATGCATAAGGCTTTGCTGGACAATGAATTTGTTATGTTCCTGCAGCCAAAGCATTGTATATCCACAGGCAGGATAATCGGCGCGGAAGCGCTGGCACGCTGGATACACCCGCAGAAGGGCATGATATCTCCCGCGGATTTTATACCGCTTTTTGAAAAGAACGGATTTATACAAAAGCTGGACTATTACATTTGGGAATGTGCCTGCAAAAAGGTACGCCGGTGGATATCCGACGGCATCGAGCCTGTGCCCATTTCCGTCAACGTATCCCGAGAGTATCTGCGCACGGTTGACGTTGCGGATAAGATAACGGGACTTGTAAAAAAGTATGATATACCGCCCGAAATGATAGAGCTGGAAATAACCGAATCTCTGGACTCGGACAATATCAACGATATAGTAAAGAAGCTGAAAAGCAACGGCTTCAAGCTGCTGATGGACGATTTCGGCTCGGGCTATTCCTCGCTGAATATGCTGAAGACCACTCAGTTTGACGTGCTGAAAATAGACCGCGGCTTCCTTTCCGAGTTTATGGAATCGCCCCGCGGCAGAAAGATAATCTCCCACACCATATCGATGTCCAAGGACATCGGACTTGACATTATCGCCGAGGGCGTTGAGACCTACGATCAGGCGCAGTTCCTCAACGAATGCGGCTGTGACGCGGCGCAGGGATTTTACTATTCCCGTCCCGTATGCGAAAAGGATTTTGACAACAAGCTTGTAAGCGTAAATGTGTGATATACATAAAAAGCCGTCTCTGTTGATTACAGAGGCGGCTTTCGGCATACTTGCAGAAATACGCTTTTTCTGACGTGATATTTTATTTTAAAATATCAAAGCGCTTGCAGGTCAATATATATTTTTCAGAAATTAATAAAATGGCTATTGACATATCCGCATTTTTATGATAAATTTATATGGAAACGATTACTTTTAGGCTATATCTATGTTGAATATGGAAAGGACGGACTGAAAAATGAGCGAAAACATCAGAAAGATACACATGGGAAAAGCAAAGTGCGCCGTTGATATCGGAGACGGCTCCGAGAGAGGCGAGTACGTTAATCAGGACTACATTCTCCACAAGCTGGGCAGACCTCACCGCGCGGTCTCCCTTATGTACTGCTATTACCCTCTGGACAAGGAGTGGCCCGGCAGGATCTCCGAGGTAATGAAGGACGCAAACGTGTCTTTCCAGTGGGATTATCCCTACGACGACTATTTTACATATAAGGGCGGTCTTAACGGCAATACCGACGGCGAGCCTTTCACCTATATGCGCGATGTCCGCCGTCACGGTCAGGACGTAAACCTTACACTCACCGTTGACCCCAACGTTTCCGACGAGCACCTTATCGCTATCGCCAAGGATCTCCGTCCTTTTGGCAGAATGATGCTCCGTATCAACCATGAGGCAACGGGCGACTGGTTCTCCTTTACAAAGCGTACAACATATCAGGGCGTGGCGGATTTCTTCGTGCGCTTCTGCAATATCATACACGAATACGCTCCCAACGTTAAGACGGTAATGTGCATCGGCGGTATCGAGCACCCCGAGAAGAGCGAAGAGATGGAGATGGAAAAGGAGTTCAAGCAGTGTATCCCTGCTGCGGATATGTGGTCGGTAGACAAGTACATGGCGCTGCACTGGGGCTGGCCCTTTGACGTTGCCGAGCCCGGCGGAAACTCTCACTCCAGAAGCACCGTTGAGCGCACCTATGAGCTTACAAAGCTGAGCTACGAGCGTTATAAGTATCTTAACGGCGGCGAGGGCAAGCCCATGTCCATGGCGGAATTTAATGCCGACGGCGACGTTACGGGACCTTACGAGCAGGCGGAAATGGTAAAGAAGTTCTGCGATATGCTGGTGGAAAACAAGGCTGAGTGGTTTACAAGCTTTACAATGTATCAGTTCCGCGACAGAGGACGTCTGGGACTTGAGATAGAAGACCCC
>JBJEQM010000355.1:0-4880 GCA_051881755.1 Oscillospiraceae bacterium | reverse complement strand
CGTTCTCAATCTTGAGTCCACAACTCCCGACGTTACAAGAAGAATAATCGATTTTCTCGGCGGCGTTGCTTACGCCAACGGCGGCAACATCAAGCCTGTGGCTAATAATACATTTATTATTACGCCTTACAATGTAGGTTTTGTCGGAGACGATCTGGTGGGCGAGCTGGAAAATAACGGCGTATTTCTTTGATGAATAAGCTTAGTTCTTATTACGACAGGCTTCCCGATGAGGACAGGCTGCTTGCTTCGCGGACGGCAGATATGGCGGAAATATGCGAAAAAAAGTATATCCCGCGGTTTTCGGCTTTCCTTGATGGCAGACAGGCTGCTCTTGCCGAGGGTGTTCTGAATCATCTCGGTTTTGAAAATTTTGTGTTTTATGGCGGTTATGAAAATGCCGAGAGGGTCGTCCTTGGGGTGTTTCCGCCGTATTCGGAATGTGACGAGGGGCAGTTCCCCATAAAATGTCTGGGATTTCGCTACAGGGACAGCGACAAGCTGTCTCACAGGGATTTCCTCGGGTCGTTTATGGGCTGCCGCGTCAACAGAAACATGATAGGCGACATTATTGTAAACGACGGTTATACCGTTGCTTTTATCTACGAAACAGTTTCGGGGGCATTATGCTCCGAGATAAGCAAGATCGGCTCTGTGGGAGTCAAAATTTCCGAAGAAGAACACCCGCAGATATATGTTAATGAAAAATTTACCGAAATATGCGGGACTGTTTCATCAATGCGCGTTGACAGCGTAGTTAGTACCGCGGTAAAATTAAGCCGTGAGAAAACTGCTCAGTTGATACGCGGCGGAAATGTTTCCGTTAATTATGCTGTGGCGTCTTCTTTAAGCGATGAAATGAAGGTCGGGGACGTTTTCTCAGTCCGCGGCTTCGGCAAGTTTATTGTAGATGAAATCAGCGGCAAAACCAAAAAGGACAGGCTTCATATTAGGATAAAAAAATATATTTAGAGGTGAACGTTATGATAAGTGCAAAGGATATCAACAACAAGAGATTTGAACAGGCAAGACCCGGTTACAAGCCCGAGGAGGTCGACGAATTCCTTCGCGATATTGCTCTGCAGATAACACAGATGCAGAAGGAGAAGGAGGAGACCGAAAAGAAAATAGAGGTGCTTGTTGAAAGCGTTAGGGAATATAAGAAGGACGAGGACGCTCTTAAGGACGCTCTCATCGGCGCTCAGAAGCAGGGCAGAGCGGTAGTTCAGGAGGCTCAGGAAAAGGCTGACAGAATTATTGCTGATGCTAATGTCAAGGCGCAGGAGATACTTGGCAGCACAAAATCTCAGCTTGAAAGAGAAAAACAGTGCCTGTCCAAAATGCAGCAGGAGGTTTCCGATTTCAAGGCTAATCTCCTTGCAATGTACAAGGCTCATCTGGAGCAGATAACATCTATCCCCGATTTTGAGGACGATGAAGCAGAGGAAGAAATAGCCGAGGAGACTCCCGTGCAGGCTGCGCCCGAGCAGCCCAAGCAGCCTGAGGTACAGCCCGAAGTAAAGCCCGAGCCCCAGCCTGCTGCTCAGAATATGGAAGCTACAAGAGTTATGGATAACAGCTTCAAGCGCGACAAACAGGCTCAGGCATTTCCTTTCGGCGATACATCTACAGCTTCTTCCGAATCCAAGTTCGGCAATCTGAAATTCGGTCAGCACAAGTAATATATACTTATATTTAAGGAGAGTTTTTGAAATGGCGCAGGATTACAACAGCACCCTTAATCTTCCGAAAACGGAATTTTCCATGAGGGGCAATCTTACTCAGAAAGAACCCGCAATGCTTGACGAGTGGGCAAAGGACAGGACATATTATGCAATGATAGAGAAAAACAAGGATAAGCCCTTGTACGTTCTCCACGACGGTCCTCCGTATGCAAACGGCGATATCCATATGGGTACGGCGCTTAATAAGGTGCTCAAGGATATTATTGTAAGATACAAGAACATGAACGGCTACTGTGCGCCTTATATTCCCGGCTGGGATACTCACGGTCTGCCCATCGAGCTCAAGGCTATGAAAGAGATCGGCGTTGAGAACGGCGCTATCCCTCCTGTTGAGCTTCGCAAGCACTGTCACGAATACGCTCTTAATCAGGTGGAAAATCAGAAGAAGCAGTTTATGCGTCTTGGCGTTTGGGGCGATTTTGATAACCCTTATCTTACTTTAAAGCCCGATTTTGAAGCGCGCGAGATCGAAATTTTCGGCGATATGTATAAAAAGGGATACATTTACAAGGGCTTGAAGCCTGTTTATTGGTGTCCCGACTGCCAGACGGCTCTTGCTGAGGCTGAGATTGAGTATGCCAACGATCCCTGCCATTCTATTTATGTAAAATTCAAGGTTACAGACGACAAGGGCAAGTTTACTGCTATGGGTCTCGACCTTGACAAGACATATTTCGTTATCTGGACGACCACCACATGGACTCTTCCCGGAAACCTTGCTATCTGTCTCGGTCCCGATTATGAGTACACCGTTGTTCAGGCTAACGGCGAGAATTATATTATGGCTGCCGAGCTTGTTAAGCCTACCATGGCGGCGGCTAAAATTGAAGAATATACCACAACAGGCTCATTCTACGGCAGAGAGCTTGAATATATGATGACAGCTCACCCGTTCATGGACAGAGGTTCCATGATAATCGTGGGCGACCATGTTACACTGGAAAGCGGTACCGGCTGTGTTCATACAGCTCCCGGCTTCGGTGTTGACGACTTTGAGGTATGCAAGAAATATCCCGAGATCGGTATTGTTGTTCCTGTTGATTCCAAGGGCGTACTTACTGCCGAGGCAGGCAAGTATGCAGGTCTGAAGACCGACGATGCAAACAAGGTCATCGCTGCCGATCTTGAAGCAAGCGGCGCGCTGTTTGCTCTTGAAAAGATAGTCCACCAGTATCCTCACTGCTGGAGATGTAAAAACCCTGTTCTGTTCAGAGCTACCGAGCAGTGGTTCTGCTCCGTTAAGGGCTTCAAGGAAGAGGCAATAAAGGCTATCGGCGACGTTCAGTGGATACCCGAGTGGGGCGAGGAGCGCATCAAGGGCATGGTAAACGACAGAAGCGACTGGTGCATCTCCCGTCAGAGAACATGGGGCGTGCCTATCCCTGTTGTATATTGTAAGGACTGCGGCAAGCCCGTTGTTACAGATGAGACCATCAAGGCTGTGTCCGATATGTTCAGAAAAGAAGGCTCCGATTCATGGTACATCAGAGAGCCTGCTGAGTTCCTGCCCGCAGGTACAAAGTGTGAATGCGGCTGCACGGAATTTGTTAAGGAAAAGGATATTTTCGACGTATGGTTTGACAGCGGCGTAACTCACAAGGCTGTTATGGAAGAAAGAGGATATGATACTCCCGTTGACCTTTATCTTGAGGGCGCAGACCAGTACAGAGGCTGGTTCCAGTCATCGCTGCTCACATCTGCGGCTACAAAGGGCAGGGCGCCTTACAAGGCTGTCTGCACTCACGGCTGGGTAGTTGACGGCGAGGGCAAGACAATGCACAAGTCCCTTGGCAACGGTGTTGACCCCAGCGAAGTATACAATCAGTACGGCGCGGATATCCTGAGACTGTGGGTTGCTTCCTCCGATTATCACGCCGACATCAGAATTTCCAAGGAAATACTCAAGCAGCTTTCCGACACCTATAAGAAGATCAGAAATACTGCAAGATTTATCCTCGGCAACCTTGAAGATAAAAACGGCTTCGATGTTGAAAAGGACATTGTAGACGTTAAGGATATGCACGAGATCGACAAGTGGGCGCTTGTAAGGCTCAACGCTCTTATCGACAAGTGCAAGGCGGCTTATGACGCGTTTGATTTCCACATTGTTGTACACAGCATTCACAATTTCTGTGTAACCGATATGTCTAATTTCTACCTTGACATTGTTAAGGACAGACTTTACTGCACAGGTAAAAAGTCCCTTGACAGACGCGCAGCTCAGACTACAATATACTATATCCTCAGCGCAGTTGCAAGACTTATCGCTCCCGTTCTTTCCTTCACAGCGGAGGAAATTTGGAAGTATATGCCTCATTCCGCCGAGGACGATACAAGAAGCATTATGATGAACTCTATGCCCGAGAAGATCGCAGTCGATACCGATGAGGCGTTCGATGAAAAGTGGGCTATGATCTATCAGCTCCGCTCCGATGTAACAAAGGCTCTGGAAGCTAAGCGTACAGAGAAATTTATCGGTGCTTCTCTTGAGGCGAAGGTCGTTATCTATGCTAACGGTGACGCTGATATGGCGGCTAAGGTCAATGAATATGCCGATATTCTCAGCAAGGTATTCATCGTTTCTGCCGTTGAAGTCAAGCAGGACGGAAAGGGCGATTTCGGCAGCGATTATTATGCCGATACGCTTTCCTACAGCGTTGAAAAGGCGGCAGGTCAGAAGTGCGAACGCTGCTGGATGTATTCCGAGACGGTAGGGGAGTCCGCTGAACACCCCACGCTTTGCACTCGCTGTGCGGAAGAAGTTGGAAAATAAAAATACAAGGTCAATGCAGGGCTTGCCATGTTGCAGGTTCTGCATTGAAAACTAAAATATGATTTTGATTATTTCACTAATTGCTGTCGTCGTTCTTATTGTGATTGACCAGCTGATAAAGCATTGGGCGGTAACGGTTTTAATGCCTGTGGGAGCTATGGATTTTATAAAATTCGGCGATTTGGATATTATTGGGCTGACTTATGTACAGAATGACGGTGCGGCTTTCAGCAGCTTCAGCGGCGCTAAGATATTTCTTATCGTGCTGACTTCGCTGATGATCGTTGGTTTGATAATTTTTGCCTTGCGGGATAAGACAAAACACCCGTTTATGATGCTGAGTACGGCGGCTGTTGTTGCAG
>JBJEQM010000354.1:0-4892 GCA_051881755.1 Oscillospiraceae bacterium | reverse complement strand
CGATATCAACGATAACGCCGACCACCTTGGTAGGCACCTCGTCGCGGTCGAAGAACTTGGTAGCCTTTATCATTATCCAGATAAAGTCGCCGTAAATGCTCTTTACGCGGTACTCGCCCTGTATAAAGTTGGCGTTGCCGAGTATTCTGTCCCAGTCCGCCATGTACCTGTCCTTGTCGTCCTTATGTATACGAAGCTTATAGATAAAGCTTTCCTGCAAAGTGTCGTCCTTCGGACGGAAGCTGAATTTCTTGTTGAAATTCTTGGAGGTGTAGACCGTACCCTTTTTGTAATTTATCTCGAAGATAATGTTGTTGGTCATCTCCACAATGGTACGGTAGCGCTGTTCGCTTTCAAAGATATTGTCGAACATGGAGTTGAACGCCAGACCTATCTCGCGGAACTCGTCATGGGAGCGCACGTTGAATCTTGCACCCACGTTGCCTTTCTGCTTTTCCGTAAAGACGCGTATTATCTCCATGACGGGTTTTGCAAAATACGTTGCAAATACGATCACAAGAATGATACAGGCAATGCAGATCATAAAGGAGACAAGCTCCAGACTGCCCGAATACTGCTTGACGGTATTTGTTAGACCCGCTTTATCCGTGTATGAAATGATATACCAGCCCGCATTCTGTATCGCGCAGGCATAATATATCTTCTTGCTGCTGCCCGAGCCCTTGTCCGTCATTATATTCAGCAGACCGTTTGAAGCTCCGCTGCCAGTGACGATACTCTTTATTTCGTCGGAAAATTCGGAATAATTGCCGTTCCCGCTGTATAAGCGTACATTTTTATACGGATATTCAAGTATATATCCGCTGCCGTCCATGATTGCGGTATTTGTATATTTATCCAGCTTCATGCTGTTGATAAAGGTCTGGATATTTGACGTATCATAAACCACATGGAGTATGCCGATACGCTCGTTCTGCTCCGAATATACGGATTTTGACACCGTAAAAACAGGCGAGGTCATGTTATTGTCGCCGGACATTGAAATAGCGGAAAAACCGTTGTTTACCAATGCCGCCGCAAACATTTCCTTATAATTGGAAAGACGTCTGCCGATCTCACCGCTCTCCGTGGAGCCGATGACGATACCCGATTTATCTATGAGCATGGCTTTGACCACCGTGCCGTCCAGCTCCTTGAAGCGCTCAAGCTCTCTCATCACAGTATCATAATGCTCATTTGAGCTGACCTCTTCAAAATCCGAGCCTGACACTTCGCTCGTATAGCTTCGTATGTCGGGATTGACGGTAAACTTCTTTGACGAGGAGACAATATCCTCGCACAGATAATTTATATCCTCCGCCTGATTTTTCATTGAACGCTCTATACTTTCAAGGTAAACGCGCATACAATTTTCATTTATAATGTTCGAGGACACTATATTTATGATTATAACAGGGATAAGAAGCAGTGCAAGGAACACCAAAATAAGCTTCAGCTTAATTCTCACGCGAACACCTCTTTTTCGGAAAATAAACGGTATATCCTACCGGAACAAACAATACACCATTTAATATTTTAATATTTTTTTATTCTGTTGTAAACACCTTACTAACAATTTCAGCTAATGTGCACAATAAAGTTTTTATATTTTGTGCACAATCCAACAAACATTTAATATACATTCACTTGTTTTTGTAGGAGATAAACAGTTACTATTTTTTCTTTATCTTGAAATCGGAAATAAGGATAACAGCCATTGCCGCCGCCACAAGAACCACCAGAGCGCTGACGATCATCTTCACCGCCTTGGGGACGGATTTTGTATCCTCATCGGGGTCTTCGGGCGGCTCCGATTCGTCGGGAGCGGAGGTCACCGTCACGGTCTCGGGAACTATCTCGGTAATTATCGCTCCGCCCGAATCCGTTCCCACAATGGAAATGGAGGTCACTGTTTCCGTGCGTACCTCTTCTCCGTTCGCTGCCGAAGTTTCCGTCGGGACGGATATATCCACGTGCTCGGGCTCGGTCGCTGTAGTTACGTCCGTTTTATTGGGCTCGTCCGGGTCTCCTTCCAAGATGTCCGATTCCTCGATCTCCTCTTTAAAGCCCTCAAATTCAAGAAGATATACCGTCTGCGGAGCCATTGTAAACACAAATTGGTTATCCTCTGCGGTCACTGCGTCGTCGGAGCAGCGTATCTCTGCGGATCCATCGTCAAAATAGAATACTCTCGCGCTCGAATAATCAACATCGGAGGATATTGTTACCGCCGCCGATTTTTCCGTGGACTCGTTCTTGTTGATAAGCACTACCCTGAGGGCGCTGTCGTCGCCGTCCTCAACGGAAGCGTAAACGGAGCTCATGGTATCTCCGCCGTTGTCGGTATATACCGCGATATTGCCGTAGGAAGCGCCGTTTCCGTCGTAATTTGTATAAAGGTTTATACCCGCTTTCTGATAATCGAAGTTCTCCGAATCGGGCAGCAGACACGCCATGTAAACGTCCTGCTCGCCGAAAACGCCCAGCACGTCCGCCTGCGCGATACCGCCGCTGATGTGGTCTCCGCCGCCGAAATTATACTCGGAAAAGGAAAGCTTTGTGCCCGGATAATACATTCTGATGGACGCCTGCACCATGGGAATGATAGGCGTATGCTGTTTATATAGTATAGCGTTGGAGCTGTTTTCGGTGTAGTTTCCGTCCCAGAGGGCGCGGACAGCCTGAACGCGCTCCTCGTTGGCAAAGGTGGAGCTGCTGCCGATGATAGGCTCAAGGACAACGCTCTTTGCGTCGGAGATGAAGTGCAGGTCAAGAACGTCCAGCAGACGTGTTCCCGCAGCCTCCGAAGCGGCGTGCATCTTATCCAGATAATAATCTATAAACCACGAATATTCGCGGCTGTGGCTGTCCCAGTCCTGCTGATTGCCGAGATTTACATAGGATTCGATACCGTTTATGGACGGTCCGTATACCAGCGCCGTGGGGTCTATCTTTTTTACTGCGGAGGCAAGACCTGCCGACGAGGTCACAAGCTCCTCGGCGGTGACGGGGGAAGGACGTACAATGGCAAAATTCTCGTCCCATTTTTCAGGCTCACGGTCGAGGAAATAGCCGTTGATGCCGCCGTCGGCAGCGTAGCCGTAGGTGCTGACAAGATAGCTGACGTATTCGTCCATGTAGACCACGCCGTCATGCAGGTCGGGCTGAATGGACAGATCCTCGCCTTTGTGCGAGCGCACCGCCGCCCACCTGTTGGCGTCGCCCGGCTCCGCCGCGCCGTAGCTGTCGTTGGCGACAAAGCCCATCATCTGTAGGGTAACATACCGCGAGCTTATATCGTACTCCGCCGCTTTTTTTATAAGGTCGGCGGTGTAAAGTGCGGGAACGCTCCAGCTTTTCTGCGAGTAACCGGATACAAGAGCGTAGCTGTTTTCATAATTTTCCGCCGATGTCATATTGGCGGAGTTGGTCTCCCAGTTGTAGGACGAGACAGCCTCTCCGCGCTGCTTTGTGCCGCAGACCGTCACGCCGTCCATATGGTCGGAAAGATTAAGCCCGTAAATATATTTGCTTATCTCCTGCCGTTCCGCGTTGACGTCAATGTATATCTCAATGTCCTCCGTATCGGTTATGCTCTGACCAAACATGGCTTCGGAGCATATTCCCGATCCCGTCATTATAAATGAAGCAAGCGCCGCCGAACAGCAGAACGCCGCGATTTTTTTCATATTCATGTTGTAACACGCTCCTTTCTGAAGCCGTATTGCCTATATCGTTAATTGCCATGAAGCAAAGAAGTACAGCGGTATGAGCACCGCAAAATTTATCAGCAGGAAAACGCCCAGATACTTAAAGGTCTTGGCGTTGTCGGTCTCGCCGTATATCCTGAGGGAAATAAGGCTCGCCAGAGAAGCGACGGGAGTACCCAGACCGCCCACGTCCGTTCCCAGCATGATCGCTTTCCAGTTGTCGGTAAATTCCGTAAGCATAAGCGCCGCGGGTACGTTGCTGACCACCTGACTGAGCGCAGTGGAGGCGAACAGTTCTCTGCCGTCCACAAGCCTTGTGATAAAATCGTTCACCGCAGGGATATGCCTGATATTTCCCACAAAGATAAAGAAGAACACAAAGGTCGCCAGCAGTCCGTAATCCACCTCGCGCAGACGGGCAGGCTCCATTATGACCGCTACCACGCAGGCGGAAGCGAATACCGCAATAGTGTCGATTACGCCGAAAACGCCTAGCAGAGTAACGATGAAGAGTATACCGTATACAAATAAAAACGACTTGTTCGTTATCTCGATTTCGCCGTAAACGGCAGGAACGAACGCTTCGTCCTTCATAAAGAGACAAAGCACCAGCACCGCTCCAAGACCCAAAAGCGCCGTCGGAGCCGCCGCTTTGAAAAATTCCCATGCCGTCAGGTCATATGAGGAAAAGATAAGCAGATTCTGCGGATTGCCGAAAGGCGTCGCCATGCTGCCGAGGTTTGCCGCCACGGTCTGCACCACTACGGCGTAGATAAGCTTATCGGGATATTCCGCGAAAAACAGTACCGTCAGCGGTACCAGCGCAATAAGCGCCGCGTCGTTTGTAACGAACATGGACAGAAAATATGTAAGCAGAGCCGCCACAACAAGGGCTTTTCTCGTCCCCTCGATATGAGCGCGGCTGATTATCTCGTCCGCGAGACGCGTCAGCAGGTTGTTGCCTTTCACTCCCGCAATAATTATCATCAGGCTGAAAAGCACACCCAGCACGTCGGTATCAATATATTCCATATAATCCGTCACGGGTACAAGCGCACATGATACCAGCGCGGCAATTCCCGCAATTATCACAACATATTCTTTTTTAATAAATTCCCATACCCACGACATTTTATACTATCCTTTATTATACAGCGAAATGTTATACAACGAGATTAAGCA
>JBJEQM010000353.1:0-4952 GCA_051881755.1 Oscillospiraceae bacterium | reverse complement strand
GGCAGCGTTTGTATAATTTTCACTTCGCAGCAAATCGGCGATCTCACTGCTTTTCCAGCTGCAAAAGGAAGTCTTGTTAAACATCTGAAACGGTTTCAGCATACGCTCTGCACCTATAATTATATCAGATTTTTCTATTGCTGACAATGCCTCCTCCGTAATAGTTTTTCCGCCGTCCATTCCTATTCCAATTATGTATACCATTATTTTATCTCCAAAATAATTTTTTGTATCTGTTTTAGCGTGTATCCTTTTTCCGTCGGACGAAGCAAGGTCACAAGCTCTATGCCGCATTTATCTGCCGCGGCAGCTTTCTCGGGAAAACCTCCCGCAGCACCGCTTTCCTTTGTAACGAGTATCTCCGCACCGCTCATTTTAATGTGCCTAATATTTTCTTCCACCGAAAATGGACCTTTGCCTGTTATCACTTTATCCTCGTCAAAACCCAGCGAACAGCAGTATTCTATTATTCTATCGGCAGGCAATACTCTTGCCCAGATACGGCTTTTATAGTCCTTAACTGCGGTCAGCGCAGGAAGCTCCTTGCTGCCGAGAGTGCTTAATACACGCTTGTCTGTATCGTCAAGATATTTTACAAGTTCCATAAGGTTGCTAAATGTCCTGCCGGAAATATCGCCGCTTTTTTCACGAATAAGCCGATAGTATCCCGTTCCTAAATCATCGCAGGCAGAGCGGATATTTTCCGTTGCGTTAACCGCATAAGGGTGTGTGGCATCTATGACCGCAATATATTTTTCTTTTGTAATAAGCGCTTTAATATCCTCTTTATCAAGCCGTCCGTTCAGCACGTTTATACAGCTGCTTTGCGGCAGAAGTGTTTCACCATAATCAGTGGTAACGGAAATGTCGGCGCTTATGCCATGCTCCGCGCAAAATTCAGCTAAAAGCCTGCCCTCTGTCGTTCCGCCGAAAATAAGCAGCTTATACATCATATCCCCTCGGAGTCACCATTTTTCCGTTTATATTCTTCGTCTGGCTGTTGCCGATAAAAACCGTTGTAAACATATCCACAGTAGTTTCCGCAAGCTCTCCAAGGGTCACAACATGGCTTTCCTCGCCTGCTCTGCCTATATTTTGGGCATAACCGCATACAGTGTCCGAACCGCGATATTCAAGAATAATATCACACGCCTTTTTAAGATAGTCTGCGCGCTTTTTTGACGACGGATTATACAGCACGATAACAAAGTCAGCCTGCGCCGCACACCTAAGTCTTACGGCAATTTTTTCCGCAGGAGTAAGCAGGTCGGACAGGCTTATCACCGCAAAATCATGGGTCAGCGGAGCACCAAGCAGCGCACCTCCGCTCAATGCTGCCGTCACCCCTGCAACAGTCTGTATTTCAGCCTGCGGATATTCTGCTGACAGCTCATACGCAAGTCCTGCCATACCGTAGACCTCACTGTCGCCGCTGCAAATAAGCGCAACCGTTTTTCCGCCTGCCGCCTGTTCCAAAGCGTATCTAACACGCTCTTTTTCCTGCCTCATCCCTGTGCAAAAATACTCCTTATGGGGAAAAAACTGTTTCATCAGCTCCGCATAAACGGTATATCCGACTATAATATCACTTTTTTCAATTGCCTGCTTTGCTTCTTCGGTCATTCCCTCAAAACTTCCGCAGCCGAAACCCACTACATATAGTTTCATAATACTTTCCTTTCAAAATCAAGAGTGACGGGAAACTCCGCCAATGCCGCCGTCACTCCGCTGCCGGTCGTTTTCGGCAATATAAGCTTTCCGCCCGCTTTAACCGCATTGCGCTCACATACGTTGTCTGTACCTGTCTTTTCCAAAACAAAACCCGAACATGAAAAGCTGCCGCTGACTTTCATAAGCTCGTCTGCGGAAAATGTAAGCAGGTTTATTTTATATTTTTGGCAGAACTCAATCAATCCCTTTTCATCGGCTTTAATATCTATGGTTGCGGCAGCACAAAGTCTGTCCAAGTCAATACCTGCGGTTTCAAAACAATGTACAATATGTGTTTCGATAGTGTCACAAGAGGTATTGCGCTTGCAGCCTATTCCGACAATAATATTCCTTGGAACAAGAGAAAGTGTTACATCAAACGGCTTTTTTGAGCGATCTGCACTTATACATATCCCCGTGCGGCAAGCTCCATCCGGCAAAAACTCAGACGGTATATTTTCACATGGATAATCGCTGCAAAGTCCTATTTTTTCGCCGTCTAGCACCGCCGCAGCTATCTCCTTGGCTGCATTTATATCGGTTATTATTAGTCCGTTTGCCTTGGCAAAGCTGTCCGGAGAGAAACGCCCTCCCACATCCGTTGCGGTAGTTATCACAGGTACAGCGCCGATATTTTCCGATATAAGCCCCGCAAGACAGTTTGCACCGCCAATATGTCCGGACAGTATAGGCACAGCAAATTTTCCGCAGTCATCTATGACTATGACCGCCGGATCACAGGTTTTTGACACTATATGGGGTGCAATCGAACGAACCGCTATTCCGCAGGCGCAGACAAAGATCAGCGCGTCATAACCAATGAAAAGCTTTGCGGTAAGTGAGCTTATATCATCAAAGCTATGCGCAATTTCATCGGAATGAGTATGAAAACAAAACCGTTCAACGCTGTGCTTTTCATTGAGAAAAGCTGTAATTTTACGGGACAACAGCCGCCCTTTTTCCGTGATTGATATTACAGCAATTTTCATTTTTTTGCCTTTCTATATCCTGTTTCAAAATTCGGGTCGTACAATTTTGAGAGATAACTGTTTTCTCCGAGAAATCTGCCTACAACGATGAGTGCCGTCTTGCTTATACCGTACTTTTCTGCCGTTTCCGCAAGAGTCCCGACGGTACAGTGGCAGACCTTTTCGTCAGACCAGCTTGCTTTATACACTATTGCTGCAGGAGCATCGGAGGAATACCCTCCCTTTTGCAGGCGCTCCGAAAGTTCGGCTGTCATTCCTGCGCTGAGAAATACCACCATAGAAGTACCATGCACCGCAAGACTTTCTATGCTCTCGGCTTCGGGGACGGGAGTTCTGCCCTCCATTCGTGTTATAATGACCGATTGTGAAACCTCCGGCAAAGTATATTCCGCTTTCAGCGCAGCCGCTGCACCGCAAAAGGAGCTTACACCGGGGCAGACATTATACTCTATCCCAAGGCTGTCCAACTTATCCATCTGCTCACGAATCGCCCCATAAAGTGACGGATCGCCCGTATGTAGCCGCACAATGTTTTTTCCGGAGTTTTCTGCTTGCTGCATCACAGAAACCACCTCGTCCAAGGTCATATATGCACTGTTATATATCTCACAGCCGCTTTTTGCATATTGTAAAAGCTCGGGATTTACCAACGAGCCCGCGTAAATTATAACGTCTGCATTTTCAATAAGACGTTTTCCTCTCAATGTAATAAGGTCCGCCGCACCACAGCCTGCTCCTACAAAATCAACCATTGTATTCCTCCGAAATAATGCGTATAAGCTCGTCGGCATGAGAAGTCGCCACAACTATCCCATGCTTGTCCGAAAACATTATCGCACCTATCTTTACCGCATTTTTTACCTTTGCATTAAGATAATACTCCGCCCTCTGTGCAAGTATATCCAGCGCTTTTTTCCTGTAACCGTGCTCTTTAAGAATATCCAGCGCGGCATCCACCGTAGCGCAGTCGGGTATACCTTTCAGCGCCGATGTAGCCGCGCCTGCAAGCACTCCGCAGGTCACAAGGACGTCCATGCGACCGTCCGCCTGCGCGGAATGTGTATTCATAATACCTGCTCCAAGCTTTACCAGCTTTCCAATGTGACCAATAATAAGGATACTCTCAAACCCAAATTCAAGGGCAATATCCACCGATTCTCCGATAAAATTGCTGCATTTAACGCTTTTTTCAAGGGCAAACGGCATTGTCTTTTGCAAAAAATTTTCGCTGCAATTTCCGAGAGTGAGCAGCAGCGCCTTGTGACCCTCCGCACGGCGCATTTTTTCCTCCAAACGTATTGTGTCAATAAGCGCCGAGCTGCTCATAGGCTCAACAATTCCACTTGTGCCGATTATTGAAATGCCGCCCTCAATGCCCATTCTCGGATTATATGTCTTTTTTGCAAGCTCTTCACCACTGGGGACAGATATTTCTATACCGAAGCCGCCGCGATAATCGTATTTTTCGGCAATCTCATTTACAGCCGCAATTATCATTTTGCGCGGTACGTAATTTATGGCATATTCACCCACCGGCTGGTCAAGACCGTCTTTGGTGACTACGCCTATACCTTCACCGCCGGTAATTTTCACGCCGCAAGGTATCCTGACTGCTTTTGCATACACAAGTATGCCGTTTGTCACGTCAGGGTCATCGCCGCTGTCCTTTTTTACAGCGCAGGAGGCATATTCGTGACATATGACGGCGTTAAGTACCTCAAGCTTAAGCGGAATACCTTTTGGGGTCATTATCTCCGAAAACTTTGCCACGCAGCCGCTTATGAGCATTTCAGCCGCCGCTCCTGCCGCTGCTGCCGCACAGGAGCCTGTTGTATATCCACAGCGCAGTTTCTGAGCGCCGCGAAATATATATTGTTCCGGCATGACCATTCCCCCGTTTTTATCAGTCGTTTACAATATCGGAAATAGAAATTCCATATTGCTCGGTAAAATAAGCTTCAAGCGATGCAACATCTCCCTTGATTCTGTCATTAGCGCTGTCGTATCTTCCGCTGTCCTTTGTGCTCTGAGTTGAATCATTATGGTCAATGTCTTCAATCTTAACTATCTCTCCTGCGCTCAGATCGTAAGTATAGTAAAAACCTGTGCCCATCATGGAAACATAGTAATACTGCTCAACCGTATTGCTGTTATAATCGAATGTGTAGTATTCCACCGTTTCGTTGCCCTGAAGGTCGGTCTTAACAAAGTTTACCGTCTTTGCGGATTTGTCTGCGGTTATCTTCAAACCTG
>JBJEQM010000352.1:0-4968 GCA_051881755.1 Oscillospiraceae bacterium | reverse complement strand
AAATACTGCGCATAATCACAAAGGAATTTCTTCCGGCGGATTTTTACGCGGAAATATTTGAAAAAAACACGCCCACCCGCGCGGAGGTGGTAAGCCGAAGCAACAGGCAGCGAAAAGAACGCGCCGCCAAGACCGCCGTATCTGTAACACAGGCGGCGGAAATGCAAAAAGCAGCACAGATATTCCAGCAATTTCTCCGTGAAAGGGGTGATAACAATGAAATTCAAGCGTCAGCTGTGCCGCCCGTGTGCGGAGGCATTGAAAGAGACCCATAACGTGGAGCAGGTCGAGTTTGGGCGTGATACCAAGGTGGACTGTTGGAAGTGTAAACGCCATAAGTTCGGTCATACCTATACGGTGGAAAAGCGAAAGGCGGTGACAAAATGAAGCAGGACACATTTTACTGCAATATCTGCGGCGCCAAAATAAAAGGCGGTGATTCATCCGCGTCCAAAATGTGGTGCAGCAGATGCTATGGTGAACGCCGCAGCGCGTTGGATCGGATATACACGCATGACACGGTCTATCTGGTGTGCAAATGGCACGCCGAGGGAATGTCCGTCAAAGAAATTGCCCTGCTGCTTGGACGTTCCGAGGAAAATGTACAACGGGCGCTGCATATTGGCAGCCAAAACCCGAATATCGCTGCCAAATATACGCCGTTTCTGATAGCAAAGCCGCAAAAATATTATAAACGCCGACCGCCGGAAAAAAGCAAGCTGCCAAAACAACACAAACCGCCAAAGTTGTACAGCGTATACGATAAAATCGACAAACGGTACATAATAAAAAACGCTACTACCGACGAATGCGCGCAGGCATTGGGAATTACAAAACAGTCGTTTTATTACCGGAAAAACATATGCGGGTCGTGTCCCCAGCGGACGCGGTATTTTATTCATCCCGCGGAGGACACCGCCAATGCGTGATAGGATATATAAAATCGGCGGACAATGCGTTAAAGTGTTTGAACGCGACGGCAAAATATATGTCGAACGGGACGGTATTGTAAAACAGTTTGATAATATCCGATATGCGGCGGTTGCAGTCAGCGACAAGGTGTGCGACATTATATTTTACAATATCATGCTTGAAGCAGAGCAGGAATATGACGATGTTTGGGGAATAAATCCCCGACGAAAGGACACGGCATCATGAGCAAGGCGGCGCATTTTGAAATTGACCGAGACGAAATACGGCGGGAGCGCGAAAAGCGGTTAAACAGCGTTATCATACATAATTGTAAATATGGATACACGATAAATGTAAATAACCGCGTTATAAACGTGCTGTATGAGGAATACAAAAGGCGCAATAAAATATACGGCGCGCCGTCGGATCAACAGCGGCTGACGTGGGAAAAACGGTTAAAAAAATATCTTTGTGTCAAATACCGCGAAATGTATCATTATGAATTGATATCCCCTGTTCTGTCGGGAAGCTGGCAGGAACAGCAGCTGGAGGAATGTGTGCGTTGTCTTGACGTGGCGGCGGCTATACATGATTTATATGGTGATGAAGGAGGTACATATGGCAAAAAATTGTAAGGGGTGTAAATATTGGCGCAGTTTATGTGGCTGTCCCGGCGGCACTAAAGGCTGCCATTATATGCTTGATACGGGAGAGCCAAGAGACTGTCCTGCTGATAAATGCACAAAAAAGAGACTGCCCGAAAAACGGAACAGTCCCAAAGAAAAAGAAATTGTATGATGCTTTAATTATATCACAAAAAGAAAATTTGTCAAGGAGGAAATTGTATGATAAACAAAGCAATTGAAAAGCTCGATACCGAAAACAAGAGCTTTAAGGGTAGAAACAAAGAAAAAGCTATGCGACCCGCAGTGCTTGCGGCACTTAAAAATTTCTGCGGTCAGAGCGAGGAATTTTCACAGGCGGTAGTACAGAACAGCAAGACATTCAGCGATTGTATGGCATCTGTTGCGGCAGGTACAGGCACATCAATATCAGATATTGATGCGTATAAAAAGGCGGTGCAGTTTTATTTCCCAGGTGCTGATATAAAATGCACAATGACTATTGACCTCATCGGAGCGGCTGCTTCGGATACTCCGCCTATAACAATGACATCCGCTCCCGTAAAAAAATCGGTGCTTAATATGTCGTTGGACGACCTGTTTTGAGGTGAGCATTATGGGATACAGAGATCTAATGCCTGACGCTCCCGAGGTCAGCAATGAAGAACGTCTTGAAATGAATCGGGAATACATGACCCCGTACATATTTTATCATAAAACAAAGACTCATACCGATTGTTTTTGCACACACTGTCTGAAGCGTTATACTCTTAAACGATCCATGGACATACAATCTCCGAAAGACGAAGAGCAGGTCGCATTTGCAAACAATATTTCCCGAGGAAATAAGATAAAATGCTTTTTGTGCGGTAAGACCGCAATGGCAAAGACCACAGGCGGCAACCGCGGCCGACTTGCAGAATGGCATTACCTTTGTCGTTGGTATTCCACCGATAACGGAAATACTGTATATGCCGTATGCGGAGAGCTTGGAAGCAGATTCGGTCGTCCGGGAATGAGCATAAAAGAAATGGCGGAACAATACAGAGGAGCGATATGGGAGCCGCTGCATGTGGTACGTTATCGCAAAGGTGAAGTTACAAATATATTTTATAATTGTTACTCGTGGAATTTTTCCGAAAAGCTGACTGAACCGAAATGCTGTACAGCAGGAGGAATATATCCGCAGTACGCTTTTTTTGATGATGTCAACGCAAAAGAAGTCCTAAAAGACACTTTCATGCGGCACTATCTGCCAAGAGAATATTGCGAACAGCCTATGATAAACAGCTATTATGGCGTAGATAAAAAATGTTTCCTCATGTATGCGGCAAAATATCCTGCGATTGAGCTTCTTATGAAAATCGGTGGTAAAAATATCGTCCATGATATTGTTTACGGCAAGCCATACAAACGTGTACTTTACCTTGACGGTAAGAGCGCAGCCGAGGTGTTCCGCACAGACAGTAATACAGCCGCCATTATAAGACAACACATTAAGGGAATTGACGTGGAGACCTTGCAAGCGTTCATACTCCTTCGGAAGATGTTTCCTAAATCAACGATAGATGATGCTGTTAAAATATGCAGTCCGTGGAATGCAAATAATTATACAAAAACAATAGCAGTGCTCAGAAAGACAGGTCTTACTCCCACAAAATATTATAACTATATTGAAAAGCAGGGCGGTTATGGTGGTTGTTGGCATAATCCGACAGCAGCCGATGGACTGTATTATGACTACATCAAAGAGTGTGAGCAGTTAAAATATGACCTCAAAGACAGCCAGATAAACCGCCCGAAAGACCTCAGAGCCGCGCATGAAAGAACATCATCGGCAGTAAATGCGTATATAGCCGAGCAGGAGGCAAAGAAGTTTGCGGAAAAGCAGCAAAAATATGCAGAGATCTATCAAAAGTACGTCCGTGAATATGAGTATTCCGACGGAGAATTTTGCATAGTTGTACCAAAGTCGGCCGCCGAGATCATAAAAGAGGGCAAGGATCAGCATCATTGTGTAGCAGGTTATGCAGAAAGGCATATAACGGGCAAGTTGGCTATACTGTTTATGCGTCGCTGTGATAAACCTCAAACCGCGCTTTATACCATTGAAATGAACAAGCATAAAGTGGTGCAGATACGAGGTGCGCATAACATTACCAAAATGACGGACGCTGAAAAGCTGTTTTGGAAAAGATGGCAGGAATGGTGCAACCTGCCGATGACGGAAAAGCACCCGAAAAATAAGAAAAAATCAGCATAACAGGAGGAAACCGAAATGTCAGAAAATCAGATAATTACAGCAGATGTGAACAGCCCCGAATATACGACGGCGCTTACTCTTCACCAGCAGATTATAACCAACGGCACTATTGCCGCAAATGCTCTTTATGAGATGTGCCGCTGCCTTAAGCAGATGAGAGACGAAAAACTTTATTCAGCGCTCGGATATGATGATTTTGGTGCATACTGCGAAGAAAAGGCAAATATAAAGGCACGTCAGGCGTACAGCTACATAAAAACCTATGAGGACCTTGGAAAAGACTTTTTGCAGTCAAATGCAAATCTCGGTATCACTAAGCTGGAGCTTTTGACCCATGTCAATCCCCTTGATCGTGGCGATTTTATGGAGCAGGTAGATGTCGGGGAGCTGTCGGTCAGTGAGCTTAAGGCGGAAATAGACAGGCTCCAGCGTGAGAATGGCGAAAAAGGCGAACAGTTATCCATGCTTGAGGAGCGTGTAAAGGACGCTGACATCAAAGACGAGAAAATAAGTAAATTAGAGGCTGATTGTACCAAGCTGACGGAAAAAAACAGTGCTCTTGAAAATGACATTGAAATACTGCGTAATGCCCCGAAAGAAGTAGCTGTTGAAGAGCCTGATCCCGAGGAAATAAACAAGCGCGTTTCGGAAGCTCTTGCCAAAAACGATAAAGAGCATAAAAAAGAGGTCAAGGCGCTTAAGGCTCAGCTGAAGGAATATGAGAGCAACGCCGCCAGCATAAAGGACGGTTACGAGAAAAAGCTGAAGGCTCTCAGTGATAAGCTTGACAGTGAGAAAAGCGCCGCCGAGGAGCGTGTCAAAACACTTGAAGAACGTCTCAAAAATGCCAATGAGTCCGACAAGGCGCGCATTGAGTTTGAGTTTTATTTTAGTGAGATGCAGGAGGGTATTCGCAAATTCGTTGATGTTATTGGCAGGATAGACGATATCGAAAAGCGCAATAAGTTCCGTGCTGCTGCTGAAAAATATATCGATATGATAAAAGAAGAGTTGGGCGGTGCAAACAATGGCTGAAAAAACCAAAAGCAAATTGATGAAGCTTGACTATAATAATCTTATTCGTCAGATCGATGGAGTACTTGGAAAAAGCCGCTCCAAGATAGTGATAGAGAACGGATATGGTATTGCAATCGGTATGAATCTCCTTAG
>JBJEQM010000351.1:0-4995 GCA_051881755.1 Oscillospiraceae bacterium | reverse complement strand
GTTACAGTAAAATAATCAATGACGATTCCTGTGATTGCAGAATAAACCGCCATGGATATCTTGAAGTAACAGTAGATAAAAAAACAATATCTGAAAATGATACCGATGATAAAGATGTTATTTTCAGCGAAGATGAGTGATAAAGCTGCAATAGACAATATTTTGTAGTACATTATTTCAGCTTTGCACCTGTTTCCTCTCACTTTAAACCCCTTTTCCGCATAATATAAACCAAAACGGAAAAGGAGAGCTTTTTATGCAGAAGCTTATTATAAACGGAGGAAAAAAACTGAGCGGAGAGGTCATGGTACAGGGCGCGAAAAATGCTGTGCTGCCTATATTGGCGGCGACGCTGCTTTGTAACGGCGAGATCACACTGCGTAACTGTCCGCGGCTTTCCGATACATATTCGGCGCTTCGTATACTGAATTATCTGGGCTGCTTCGCCAGCTTTGATATATGCGTGCCCGACGCGGTGACGGTGCGCCCGTACGGTCTGGACAGAAACGATATCAACGACTCCCTTATGCGGGAAATGCGTTCCTCCATATTTTTCATGGGTGCGCTTCTTGGCAGAACGGGACGGTGCAGGATATCTTTCCCGGGAGGCTGCGATATCGGCAGCAGACCTATCGATATACATTTGTCCGCACTGCGGAAAATGGGCGTGACCATAACCGAGGGCTTTGGCGGCATAGACTGCTCGGGCAAGCCCAAGGGCGCAAAAATATCCCTGTCGTTCCCGTCGGTGGGGGCGACGGAGAATATTATCCTTGCGGCGGTGACGGCGCAGGGTACAACGGAGATAAGCAACGCGGCGCGGGAGCCGGAGATAGCCGACCTGTCGGGATTTCTCAACAGCTGCGGCGCGGACATTCGCGGCGCGGGCGGCGGCAGGATAGTGATAAACGGCGTCAGAGAGCTTCACGGCTGCGAGTATGAGATAATGTCCGACCGAATCGCCGCGGCAACGTTCCTTGCGTGTACGGCGGCGGCAGGGGGCGAGATAACTCTGCGCAGATGTATACCGTCGCATCTTGACGCGGTAAACGCCGTGTTTGAGCAGATGGGCTGCCTTATCCATGTAAAGGACGAAAGTATCATGTTCAGCGCCAAGAAGCCCCTGCGTGCGGCGGACACGGTGCGCACCATGGTATATCCCGGCTTCCCCACGGACTGTCAGGCGTTTGTCATGGCGGCAATGTGTACCGCCAACGGCACGACGGTCTTTGTTGAAAATATATTTGAAAACCGCTATCAGCACACGGGCGGGCTCCAGCGCATGGGCGCAGATATCCGCGTGGAGGGCAAGGTGGCGGTAGTCGAGGGCGTAAAGCGTCTTTGCGGAGCAAAGGTGTGCGCTCCCGACCTGCGCGGCGGCGCGGGACTTGTGGCGGCGGCTCTCTCAGCCGAGGGCGCAAGCGAGATAACCGATATACAGTATATCGACCGCGGCTATGAATCTATCGAGCGCACTCTTGCGGCGCTGGGCGCGGATATAAAAAGAGTTTGAAAGGAAATTTCAGATGAGGGATGTTGTAAAAAGCGGCGGAGGCGCAAAGAAAAGGAAAAACGCCAATAACTCGGCGTACTACGGCATAATTGCGTTTGTCGTCATCGTGACATTCGTCATACTTTCCACCACGGTATTTTTCAGGATAGATACTCTTGTGATAACAGGCAGCTCTATATACAGCGTCGAGGAGATAACGTCGGCTTCGCAGATAAAGGGCGGCGACAACCTTATCAGGACGTTCATGGGCAAGTGCGGCGACAGGATAGAGCAGCAGCTTGTTTATGTGGAGACAGCGGAGCCAAAGCGGCATTTTCCCTCAACGGTGGAAATTTATATAGAGCCGTCGGTGGAATCTGCCAATATTGTCGTGGGCAGTACATATTATATTGTGAGCCAAAGCGGCAAGATACTGGAGATAACCGACGCACCGCGCGGTGATATCCTTACCGTCATCGGAGCTGTACCTCTGGGCGGAGTCATGGTGGGGGAGAAATTCGTCTGCGAGGACGAGAAGCATACGGAGGTGCTGTATAAGCTTATGGAGGTGGGAAACACCGCCCTCGATAATAAGATAACCGCCTTTGATATGACCGATTACCTCAACGTCAGCTGCAATTACGACAACCGTATCACCATTGAGCTGGGCGCGACCTCCGAGCTGGACTACAAAATGAAGCTGGCGGATATGATAATTTCCGACAAGATAGGTCCCGAGACCGAGGGCACGCTGAAAATGCTCTCCAACGGCGCAAGCTTTATCGACAAGACGGGTCTTGAGCAGAACGAACAGACCTATCTTGAAAATATTGGCACTCTTACATCGGCAGATGAAGCCGAAACGGAGGGCGAGGAAGATAATGACAAGATAGTGACAAATTCGGAGGGCAGTACAGAGGAACATTTTGAATAATATTATAAAATTCATTAAAAAATATGTCTTTTTTAAAGAAAACACTTGAAATGTATTTTGAAATATGGTAGAATAAATATTGTATAGTGCGGGGTGATGTAAACTGCCGAGCTATATACAAATGTTGTAAATAATTAAAATTTTTTATATAGGAGGACGTCGAAATGGGCGGATTTGTGCTGGATAACGAGAATGATGATTATATTTCCGATATTAATATAAAGGTGGTAGGCGTCGGCGGAGGCGGCGGAAACGCTTTGAACTGCATGGTGACCGCAGGTATCAAGGACGTCGAGTACATAGCCGTCAATACGGACGCAGCCGCTCTGCGTTCCTCCAAGGCGACCCAGAAGGTACAGATAGGCGAAAAGCTGACCAGAGGCCGCGGCGCAGGCAACAAACCCGATGTTGGCGAGCGCTCCGCTCAGGAGAACAAGGACGAGATCGCAGCCGCACTCAAGGGCGCAAACATGGTATTTATCGCAGCAGGCATGGGCGGCGGCACAGGTACGGGCGCAGCTCCTGTTGTTGCCGAAATTGCACAGGAAATGGAAATACTTACCGTTGCTGTTGTAACAAAGCCTTTTAATTTTGAGCAGAAGGCAAAAATGCTTCAGGCTGAAAAAGGTATCGAGGAGCTGAAAAAGCACGTCGATTCCCTTATCGTTATCCCTAACGAAAAGCTTCTTGTTGGCACAGATAAGCCTCTCACAATGAGAGAATCCTTTGCCAAGGCGGACGATATCCTCAAAACAGGCGTAAAGTCCATCGCGGAGCTTATCACCGTTGAGGGCATGATCAACCTTGACTTTGCGGACGTTGAGACCACCATGAAGAACGCAGGCTACGCACACATGGCTATCGGTCACGGCTCCGGCAAGGATAAGGCGCAGGAGGCTGCAAACGCCGTTATCACAAGCCCGCTGCTTGAAACATCTATCAGCGGCGCTACAAGACTGCTTGTTAATATCGTTATGTCCGAGGATATCCTCGCTTCCGACGTTGATATGGCTACAAAGCTTATCTCCGACGCGGCTGATCCTAACGTTGACATGATCTTCGGTACATCCTTCGACGAGACTATGCAGGACGAGATGAACATTACCGTTATCGCCGCAGGCTTCGTAGGCATGGACGACGGTATTCCCGAGGAAGCTCCCTCTGCCGACGAGGATATTGCACCCACACCCGTAAAGACTGCCCGGACCAAGTCCGCAAGCAGAGACGACGGCATCATCGACCTTATCAATATGTTCAACGACAGATAATTCCCTGCCGCGCGAATAGTACGGCAATTGCGTAAAATAGCATATCAGGCTGCCCTGCGGTATCGGTTATTTTGTGATATAACTTATGCTGTGGGCAGCTTTTGTTTTGGGGTGAAAATATGAGCAGAAGCTATAAAAAGGTACTTGTAGCAAAGGATAAAAACAGCCCATACGGAAAAAGGCAGGCTGTGAAGTCGGTTCGCCGCGGAGAAAATATTGCCTGCGGAGGACAATACAAAAAATTATATTGCTCATACAACATTTGCGATCACCGTATTTTTGAGGGCAGCTGCGAATATTCCCGTGAACAGTTTCGGAAAATGTGGCTGGGGTCGCCAAGTTTGCGTAAAAAGTATCCCGATTGGAAGCGCGCATACCGCGTTTGGCTGAAATGGTACAGAACAAAGTGAGAACGGGGGAGACAAAATGGTAAAATGCGCTATATGCGGAAAAGAATATGACGGCGAAATTTGCCCCGACTGCGGCGGAGACGTTGTCATACTTGATTTTGCTCCCGAGCAGCTTCCCGAAGAAAAAATGCCCGTGAAAGTGAAAAGCTTTGCGGAGAAAAAAGAGGATATGTATCAGCGGAATATCCAAATAGCAAAAGAAAACGGTCTTATCATTCGCCAAAAGCAGACGGCTGCAAACAATTTACAGGCAAAGAAGCGTAACGAAATTGCGAAAAAGACAAAAGTCGACAAAAATGCAAAATATACGCAGATAGGCGTTGCGGCGGTCATGTTATGTATTATTGCACTTTTTTCGGCGGTAAATATTTGGGATAATTCCGCAGAAAGCAAGCCTGTTCAGGCAAGCCCGTATATAACAATGGTTGAGTATACTCAGGCAAAGCTCCCCGATAATACACAAGCAGCCGACGATATTCAGGTTACCGACGCTGAAACAGAGTATGTTATAGAGGAAGTAGCCTCGGAGGGTAAATACATGCCCTTGACGGCGTCGGAATACCAGTATTATTTTGAGGATAATACTATCTCTGCCACGTTGGAATTTACCGAAATAGATCACGTAAGCGACTATTGCGAGCCACAGAAGCAGGACAACTTTTCGGCGGACGATTACGTGCTCTTGGCGGAGCTGAATATAAAAAATATATCCGATGAAAATATCACCGTTGTGCCCGACGACCTGCTTTTATTTTGCCGCAGCTGGTCAAACTCCATAGCTTCGCCCGTCAATTCCGAAAAATACGGCGTTCCCACAGCAGGCAAGCCTTTTGTGCTGCTTCCCGGCAATACGCGTACGCTGACGCTTTCCTTTATATGTAAAAAGGAGAA
>JBJEQM010000350.1:0-4998 GCA_051881755.1 Oscillospiraceae bacterium | reverse complement strand
TTCTTGCAAGATGGCAGTCTTTTTTCTTGGGGACTTTTTTTACAGCCCCATTTTTTTGCTCTGCACACAGATTATGTGTTTATTGCAAGATTAACATTTCTCAAACATTACAAAAACATTTCGCAAACAGGCGGACAATATAATAAAATCACAGTTAAAGCAAATCGTAAAAAATTGGAGGTATTACAATGAACAGAGACGATAAAGATTTTATTGTGCAGAAGATCCGCACACAGTACATGGAAAAGGACAGCTCTCAGGAGGAGCTTGACGCTCTTAAAGAGCTGGACGCAGAGGTCAAGCGTCCGGCAAACGTCTTCGGTTATGTATTCGGAGCAGTGAGCGCGATAATCATGGGCGCAGGAATGAGCCTTGTTATGACGGATGTCGGCGCTCAGCTTGGCATTTCCGCTCCGCTCGTTCCGGGTGTGATAATAGGCCTAATAGGCTTGCTTATGGCAATTATCAACTACCCTATCTTTAAAAAAATACTTGCTTCTCGGAAAGAAAAATATTCGGGACGCATTCTTGAACTCAGCGAAAAAATCATGAATAAAGGAGAGTAAGAACATGGCAAATTCAAAATTAGTGGAAGCAAACAAGAAAATTGAGAACGCCGTAGTGGACGGTTACAAAAAAATCGAGGAAGGCGTCGTTTCGGGCTACAAAAAAATCGAGGACGGAGTAGTCGGCGGATTTGAAAAAGTCACCGACAAATTCGTTGACAGCTTTCTCACCAAAGACGGTGAGACCGTCGAAGAAGCTAAAAAACGAATCAAAGAAGAGACAAAGAACGCCTGAAAACTATAATTATTTGTGTCTTTGTAAAAAATTACCGTGCTGCAGCATCGACAGCACGGTATTTTCATTTCATAAGCTCATCTGTAAGCCGTATAATTTCGGGTGCGATCTTCTCGCGCTCCTTTTTTGTAATATGCGTATACAGAGGAAATGCGGCTGAAATAGCAGCGATCCCGACAATTCCCACGATTATTCCCGCAACAAAAAATCTGTCCGCCCACAGCATTGTACAGCACATTCCCATACCAAGTACAAGCGCCCCAATAACTCCGAAAGTAATGGAAATTATCATTCCTTTATTAGTGACCTGTCTGTCAAGCTTGCGGAGCTGTTCCATTTTGTCCGACTCCTTGGGCGTATATTTTTCGCGTATTTTCTTGATCTCCTCCTGTTCTCTGGCAGAATAGGTGTAAGAAAAGGTTTCTTTATTTTGATTATCCATAACGCCTGCTCCTTATAAATTTATCATAAGCATATCTTTCTTTTGTAATATAAAGAAGTTATGTTTTTGTATTATTATTCTGTAATTTTCTGATCGCCTTAGTGGAACGTACCATCATATATACCGATACGGAGGATATTATTATCAATACTCCTGCGCCTGTCGCTCCGGTCATGATACGGTCAAAATTTGCGGAATTATCTTTTTCACCGAAGTGTGAAAGCATTGCTGTTTCCAGCGAAAGCATGGAAACCAGAGCCGCCGCAAAATTGATGACCTTTGCAGCCGACATTACGGGACTGTCGTATTTACGATATTTAACAAGATTGACGACTGCGGCAATTATAATATAAAACGTATATGCCGCCATAACAAAAATCAACATTCCTGCGTATTCAAAGCTCTTATTCTGTACGATGACCAAAATAACAACACCCGAAAGAGCAATATTCAACGTAAGCAAAATTATACCGCAAAGGCGATAGCTTTTCAGCTCACGAACCCTGTCGTTTCCAATGCCGACGCGGTTTACAAACCGTACCAGCAGAAAACGCATTACCGCTAAAATAATATAATAAACCGAAAGAGTAACAGACCACACCGACCGATACCATATCCCCGAAAACATATTTGCTGCCGCATAAAGTACATTGACACCGAGCGAGCAGTAAAGTGTCACATGGGTCTTGAATTTCGGGTCGGTCATAAATCTTCCGCCAATAGGGTGATCGCAGACTATCTGCTTTGCGCTTTTGTATTTCTGCGGAAGGACCTTTGCTAAAAAAATGCAGTCCACGGTAAGCGTATATGCCGACAAAACATAAAACGCACAGGCGGCGGGATGTGAATCATATTCTTTCACAAATATCACGATCAATGCGGCTGTACTGATAATTGTCAGCAGGATCATGACCCAGCCCTTGGGATACAATAGTTTTTTAGCTGTCATTTTCCAATTCATTATGTCTGCCCCTCCGAATTTTTACGGTAAATGTACTTCCCTTTCCCAAAGCACTCTCAACGCTGATCTCTCCCTGCACAATATCAACAACGCGTTTTACAAGTGCAAGCCCCAAACCGTTTCCCTGAGTGGAATGGGACGTATCTCCCTGATAGAATTTTTCAAAAATATGCTCTCCCGTTTCGTGGGACATTCCGCAGCCGGTGTCGGATATTTTCACCGTCGCATATTCTTCATCAGCGGTCAGTGATACCGAAACAGTACCATCGTTTCCGGTGAATTTGAATGCGTTTGACAGCAGATTATTCCAAACGAGCCCAAGCAGTTCCGGGTCGGAATTTATAGGTATATCTTCATTAAGCTCCGTTTCTATGTCAATATTTTTCTTTTCCCATACATCTTCAAACTGCAAAAGACATTCACACAGCTGCTCGGTAAGACTATATTGCGTGACCGACGGAAAAATTTGCTGATTTTCCAGTTTATTAAGTTTAAGTATATTGGTGATAAGGCTCGCAAGACTGCGGCAGGCGTCGGTTATGGCTCTTGCATATTCAATGCGCTGCTTGTCGTTCAAATCGGGACTTTGCAGCATTGTTCCGTAATTCTGCATGACAGCAAGAGGCGTTTTCAGCTCGTGAGAAACGTTAGAAATAAAATCAGTACGGAGAGTCTCCACTCCCGACAATTCCTCCGCAAGAATATTTATGCTCTCGGCAATATCTTTAAACCCGTTTTCATTATTGATGTATGAAGCGGATATTCTCGCTTTAAAATCGCCGTCCATCAGCTTTTTTAATACCCTTTGGATCTCACTTACCGGACGTTCAACGATAATTTTTCTGCGTATATTATCAGCAAGGACAAATATGGCTGCAAGTACGAAAATATTGATAAATACTAACGGCGCAAACGCCCTGACTTCCTCTTCGGACAATGAGACCGATACGGAAAACAATAAAAACGTGCAGGTGATAACAAAGGATATTATTACGAAAAAAATTATAAAATTCCGCAGAAGCAGCAGAGCGTTTTTTATTGTTCCGCGCCGCTTTCCCAAAATCATTTTATCACCGCCTTGTAGCCGAGCCCGTGGACAGTGACTATCTCAAAATCCCTGCAGTCCGCCAGCTTGGCACGAAGCTTTGCCATATAAACGTCAACGGTTCGGGGACCCGATTCAGTGTTTACGTCCCAAAATTCGTCCATAAGCTGAGTACGCGTGAATGTCTTTTTCGGATAGGACAACAGTTTGTACAAAATACTGAATTCTCTTGTTGTCATGGGAATTTCCTCGCCGTTCAAGTATGCAGTATGCTCGTCGGCGTCCATAACAAATCCGCCTGTTTCAAGCTTGCGGCTCGAAGCTATTTTTGCACGGCGCAGAAGCGCGCCGATACGCAGGAAAAGCTCATCAAGATCTACAGGCTTTACCATATAGTCATCGATACCCACACGGAAGCCCCTCTGCTTTGACTCAAAGTCGTCTCTTGCGGTCATAAAAAGTATGGGGATATTCTCGTTTAGAGAGCGAACTGTTTTTGCAAACTCAAAACCGTCAATATCGGGCATCATTATATCGGAAACTATCAGATCAAACACTTTTTCATACATTTTATCATAGGCGTCATTGGCGTTAAGGCAGCCCTCTGCCTCATATCCCCTTTGATTGAGAAATGAGCAGACTGTACGGTTAAGGTCGTTATCGTCCTCAACTACAAGTATTTTAAACATGGCTAATCACTCTTTCAGTCAAATTTAACGGTCACATTCAGCGCTTCATTTACATCGGAAGCCTTGCGTATTGCCTCTTCAAGCTGTGATAAGGGATATTCGTGCGTTATGAGAGCTTCAATATCCCACCGTCCGCTCTTCATTATATTCATTACATCATAAACGTCCTCGGGCATATATCCTCCCGAACCGATAATGCTTTTCTGCGAATAGGTCAGATGAAGCATATCAAGTTCCCTTGCCGCTTTATTTACGGCGACGGATACAAATCTGCTCTCGATTTTTCCATGCTCCATAAATGTTTCAAAAACAGACTCCGCGCCTGCTGCGTCAAGCATAATATCAATGTCTGCTGTCTTACCCTTTAAGGAATGCGCTTCTCCAAAGTAAGCTGCTGCCTTGGCAATGAAATCATCGGTACCCATATTGCATACCTCAAAGCCCAATTTCTCGGCTATGTTCAGCCTCAGCGCCGAATAATCGCATATCATTACCTTTTCAATGCCGAAATATTTCAGCGCTATCGCCGCCGCAATACCGATCGTGCCGCAGCCGAATACCGCCGCCTTTTCATTTTTATGCGGGAATGACCGTCTTGCCGCGCGGCAGCCTACCGTAAAAGGCTCGATAAGGCAGGCAATTCTGTCGGGTATGGAATCATCGACCGAGTAAAGCGAGTAATTTCTTTTCGGATTTGGTATCAATATATATTCCTAAAATCCGCCGATAGTTCCCGCTCGTTTGGTATCTCCTTTGGCGAAAAGCGGATACGGATATACCCTCTCCCCGACTTTAAAATCCGATATGTTTTTTCCCACAGCGGCTATACGGGACACGGTCTCATGTCCAAATTCTCCGCCTATATCAATTTTGTGTCCCGTTCCCGGACCGTGACGATATACGGCGACATCGGTCCCGCAGACGCTTGAATAAAGATTTTTTATCACAACGTCGTTATCTCCGCAGACAGGCATAGGCAGTTCTCTTATCTCTATATTTTCTTTTCCCAGATATATTGCAGCTTTCACCGAAAACACCTCTAAAATATTAGTTTTAGGTA
>JBJEQM010000349.1:0-4999 GCA_051881755.1 Oscillospiraceae bacterium | reverse complement strand
TAAGTCCCAGAATGCACTCAAACCGTTAAGCGAAGAAGCTCCTCAGTCTGCGCAGTCAGTAGAAAATGTCGGACAAGCTCTGAGCAGCGCTGCCAATTCTGCGGCAAGCACTAAAAAAGAGCTTGGCGAGTTATCGGTGGAGTTGAACAACGCCAAAGAAGAAGCAGATAAATTAGGTCAAAAAACCGAGGGATTAGGTGAAAAATCTGACGATGCCGAAAATAAATTAGATGACTTAGGAAATGCTGCTGAAAAGTCCGAAAATAAGTTTAAAAGCCTTGGAACTGTTCTTAAATCTTTAGGTCTGGCAGCAGCGGCATCTGCAATAGGAGCAGCGGCAGCCAAGCTGGGGAAAGCAATTGTTTCTTCCTATGCCGATTATGAGCAGCTTATTGGCGGTGTTGAAACGCTGTTCAAGGAGTCATCGGCAACGATACAGGAATATGCCGACAACGCGTATAAGACGGCAGGAATGTCCGCCAACGAATACATGGAGACCGTAACGGGCTTTTCCGCAAGCCTTATATCTTCTCTTGGCGGAGACACCGCAAAAGCGGCAGAATACGCCAATATGGCTATCACGGATATGTCCGACAACGCCAACAAAATGGGCACTGATATTGAGTCCATTAAAAATGCTTATCAGGGCTTTGCCAAGCAAAACTATACTATGCTCGACAACCTTAAGCTCGGCTATGGCGGCACCAAGGAAGAGGTGGAACGTCTGCTTGAGGACGCGGAAAAGCTCTCAGGCATAAAATACGACATTTCTTCCTATGCGGACGTTGTTTCCGCTATCCATGTTATCCAGGAAAGCATGGACATAGCCGGAACTACCGCGGCAGAGGCGGAGCATACTATCTCGGGCTCTATCGACACTCTCAAAGGCGCTATAAGCAATCTGGCGACGGGCTTCGGAAATGCGGAAGCGGACATAGAGCAGCTTTGTCAGAACGTTGCCGAGGCGTTCACTAACGTGGTAAATAATATAACTCCCGTTATCGAGAACATCATTGCAGCGCTCCCCACGGCGGTCAATGCTCTGCTTGATGCGGTTGGAGAAATGCTCCCTACCATGCTACAAGCGGCGGCAGAGCTCTTCTCTCAGATGTTAAGTGCCATTCTGGAGCTGCTCCCCGAACTTATCCCTGCGGCCGTAGATGCTGTTATCCTTATTGCGGACACCATAATCGAAAACGCTCCTCTGCTTACAAATTCGGCTGTACAGCTCATAACGGAGCTTGCTTCGGGGCTGGGCGAAAATGCAGATGAGCTTATTCCCGCTGCGATGGACGCTGTACTCTCAATTGCTCAGGGACTTATCGATAATGCTGATTTACTGCTTGACTCTGCGGAGCAGCTTGTTATCGGAATTAGGCGCGGATTGATAAATTCTGTCCCGCGTATTGCCGAAGCTGCACCGTCCATTATTATCGGTCTTGCAGAAGCGCTGCTCGAAAGTGCCATTACTTTACTCGTTGACCTTCCTCTGCAAATTCTCGATAATATTGCAAACGGTATGACGGGATACAATTGGGACGATACGGCAGACAGCGTTATGGATAACGTCTGCACGGCTTACGAAAAGGCTGTGGACAGCGTTACAGAGCGCCTGACGGATATCGGCGAAAGCATAAACAGGCTGCTGTTCCCGTCAAAATATGAGGATATAGATACATCGGAATATGAAGGCTATACCCGTGAGCAGCTGAAATCTTTGATAAACTCCACACAGGATAGCCTTGATTATTATAAAAATGCGCTTTCAGAGCTTGAAAATGTAGGATATGATTTTGAATTGCTTCCCGAGGACATGCTCAAAAAGCTTTCCGATGAATTCGGCGAGGAAAATCTCTTTGCTCTAAAAGAGTTACTTGAACAGGAGATACAGTCTCTTACAGACAGCAAGGTCGAAATGCTTGAAGCTTTCCGTAAACTTCAGAGCGGAGAGCTTATCTCTCAGGCGGCGGGAGATAATGTCAGCGTTATGGCGCAGTATTATGAGCAGCAGGGAAAGCAGGCACAGAAAGCCGCGGAAATGGCGGAAAATGCCGCAGATACCATTTCGGAGCTGGAAGATAAGGTTTCCGACGAATTCAAGTCGGCGTATGATAACCTTAATATGCAACAGATATATGGTGAGATCTCCGAGGAAGAGTATTACACCAAGCTGGAAGAGCTGCTTGACAGCTACCATGCATACGGGCTATCGGCATATAACAAATATTATTCTGAGATAAACACATACAGAAATAAGCAAAATGAAAACGCTGCCAAGGAACAGGAAAAAGCTGATAAGGAAGCCTTGAAAGCACAGGAAGAAGCGGACAAAGCTGCTCTTAAAAAGCTCACAAGTTCCCAAAAAGACTCTATTACCGAGATAAAAAAGTCGCTTGCCGAGCTTGCTAAAACATATCAATCCCAATATGACGATATTTTAAAGCAGCAGGAAACGTATGCTAAAAAGCTTAAATCGGGTCTTGATATTTTTCAGAAAGAAGAGACCGACGATAAGATAATTTATTCCATATCCAACATAAAAGAATATAAGAAACAGGTCGATGATCTCACAAATACAATTCAGAAGCTTAAAGACCGCGGTCTTAACAGCGACCTGCTTTCCGAAATAATGGATATGGATATGTCGGAGGGTCTGATTTACGGTGAGAATTTACTTGCCATGAGTGACAGCGAGTTCAACGATATCAACGATACATACAATGACCTTGCGGCGCTCATTGATAAACGGTCTCATGAGCTTTACAGCGACGAGCTTCAGACGGTCAACGATAACTTTGTGTCCGATGTAAAAAGCCTGTTCGGCACGCTGCCAAGTGAAATACAGAATATCGGGCTTGAAACGGCAGCAGGATTTGTGCAGGGGCTCGACCTGTCTAAGGCTACCGTTATAAGCGATACCTCGGACTATTTTGAGGACATTTTTGACAGCATTACCGACAACATAGACAGTGCCTCCGCCGCTGTTGATACGGTGGACGAGTATGTCGATGCCTTTAAAACCGAGTTGGATACAAGAAGCTCGGAGATATACGATGCCATAAGCAAGCTTTTTGCCGATACCGATGCTGCCGCGGTGATAAAAACCGCTGTGGAGAACGAAGGCTCTGCTGTTTCTGCATCTGTATCAAGCAAAACAAAATCCGACAGCAGCATAAATGTCTCGGACAGCGGCAGCAAGGGCATTGAAAGTCTGATAGACGCGCTGAATAAACCCATTTACATCACCCTTGACGGGCAAACTATCGCGGAATATGTTATATCATACACAAACAACAAGTCGAGAGCAACAGGAGTAAATGTTATAAAATGAGCACGATAAATTTAATTATAGGCGGAGTTGATTTCTCCGAATTCGTTGAAAAAGAAAGCTATTCCTGCATACGCAGAGACGTTATACCCAAAACGTTCACCAACTACGACGGCTCGGTGATCGCTCCCAGAAGTGGCTATTATTATGAGTTATCGGTGCAGTTTTCGGAGCTGCCCGAAGCCGCGGCTTCCTCCCTTGCAAAGTGTCTTGACAATGACACCATATCCGTTACATTCACGGACCTTTTAAGCACGGCTGAGGACGGCACGACAGCCGCATATTTCAACCGTCCAGCAGATATCGGCGGAAGTATCGCGGCGGAAACGTCCGATGGTGACCTGTGGGACATGAAAATAAGCCTGACATCGGTCGTTACGGCGGTGTCGGGCTCTCTTTGAATGGGAACTTAATATCGGAGGAGTTTCTATACCGTATTTCAACAATGTTTCAGTAGGCGAACAGCTTGACGGGTTTGGTATTTCGGGTATTATGACGGGAACGCTTGATGTTGATGTTCCTGCGGATTATGCAGAAATTTTTCCTCCGAGGTCGGCAGTTATCCTGCAAGGCTCTGACGGAACAAATGCCGTATCATTCCCCGCATATTACATATCCACGCGGGCTGTAAGTGATAACGGTATATGCACATTTCATTGTGTGGACGGCTCGGCAAAGGCTGAAACAGTTATCGATGATAACACGCTGACCTATAACGATGACGGTCTTGTGGAAATTTCAACAGCACTGCTGCACATCAAAAGTCAATGCGGTTTCAGCGGAAGTATTTCCGTATACGGTGCCGAGCTTACGCCATATCTGAGCCGTGATAAGATACACGGTCGTTCCTGTCGTGCAATACTTGAGGAGCTGTCGGAGGTATGGTGCGGCTATTGGCGTATAGACAATGATGATAATGTGATTTTTTGCAAGCCCGAACAGTCTGTTGCATCGGCAAGTGTTGATTTATATTCGCCTATTGTAAGATACGGATTTCGCGAATATCAGTCGGTTTCCATGTCCGATAATGATGAAATATATGCAGAGGGCGGCGGAGCAGAATACTGCCTGAGGATAGAGACGGAATACGCTTCACAGGAAGCTGCAGGAACGGCATACACGCGTTTCAACGGTTACAAATATGTAATGTGGGGCTGTTCTATGTGTAGACTTCCGAGTTACTATCCTGTTGGGACAGAATTTCTTTTTGAGGGAGAAGAACGTCCCTCGGGATATTATTTGTGCAGCCGCATTATTATATATCCCTGCGCTTCGGGAATTTACGCCGATATGGGACGGAATGTTATCTCGGAAGATGAATGGTCATACAAGTCATACACAGAGCGCAAGCTGGACAAGAAGCAATCAAAGGGCGATAAAATCACCGTTTTTGTAAATTATAACGCACAGGGGGCGAATACATGAAAGTAAAAAGAGAAGCGGGATACTTTGACGGATATACCGATGAGGACAGCGGCAAAGTCGGCTCAGTAATACACGGCAAGGACATCATTCTCCTCGACGCACCCGAAGTCATGCTTTCCCCCGACACTCCCTTGCTCACAAATGCGCAGGACGTTGCCGGGGCTATCAACGAGCTTTTTCAATTAGATCCGGGAGGGGGTGAGTATCTATCCGACATGGGCACGCTGAAAGCCGTTATCGACGACG
>JBJEQM010000348.1:0-5055 GCA_051881755.1 Oscillospiraceae bacterium | reverse complement strand
ATTGGATTTCGGCGCAGATTTTTTTCCGTTTTTTATTGGTGTTTAGTATTACAATGATTCAAAATTATTGTCATACAAAAGCGCGGACGTTTTAATGTTATCATACCCGTTCATCAGCGCGTACAGTATCACCGAGTCGCGCCCGTCCTTGGGATAAAGGGGACGGTTGCAGGTGTGCTTCAGCAGCGCCTGAGTTTCCTCCGCCGACAGCTTCATGCCTATGGCTATTGCCAGCAGCTTGTCCCGTGAGGGTATCTTTTTCCCCGAGAAAATATGATACGCATAAATGCGCTCAATACCCGAATTTTTCACTGCGTCTTTCAGCGGCATATCTTTCTCCGCCAGCAGCCTGTTAAGATATTCCGCCACGCTGCCCTTTACAAAAATATCCTTGTTTTTAGCCGCAAAGCTTTCGTAATCCTCCGCCGCTTCAAGCTCGTTCATCATATCGTCCGTGGCTTTTTCCTTAAGTATATTCATCTTATCTCTCTCCATTATCCGTAAAAATCATCGTAATATTCATCGACCGTGTAATATTCGCCGTAATCATAAGCGGTCACGGGAGTAAGCTCACCCTCGGCGTATATGTATACATTCTCACCGCCGCCGTCAAGATATTCGTTCAGCGTAACCCCGCTTATGCGTGCCTTTGTCTCACCCCACGCGCTGCCGAGAAATACGGTCTCGCCGTCCCTTACGGTGAAAAAGCCCGTAAAATTGTAGCTTGCACTGTCGCCCACCGTCACCGCAAGAAGACGCTCGCCGTAAAGCTCAAAGCTTGTCACCTGCACAATAGTATCCTCACCCAAAAGGCTCTTGTCAAACTCAAATGGCATAACAAACTCCGCACAGTGTATACCGCGGAAAACCCCGTCCGCAGGCACGCCATAGCAAAACATCACCTCAAGAGTGCCGTCGGGCATGACCTGCACTTCAACAGGCTCAACAACGTTGTCTCCGTCAATATCGCTGTACATTACATATTTTTCAAAGCGCCCGTATAACGCCGCGCCCTCCGCAAGGAGTATTTTCGCACCCTTGTCCTCACAGAAAAATATCATGTCGTCGGCATTATATTCGGGTATGTTTTCCTCCTCGCCGTAATAATTATATATGCTGTCGATTGCATTATACGCCAAGTCTTCCCACGAAATATCCGTTATTTCTTCCGCCATTACAGCAGGAATATCCTCCGTATGACGTGAGATACCCGCCGTTACCGCAATACATACAGCCATGACCGCCGCACACGCCGCCACGATATAATAAGGCTTCCGCCCCATATTTTTCAGCGCATTTTTCAGCTCCGACGCGCTCTGATAGCGCCTGTCGGGGTCAAGGGACGTGCAGCGCAGTATTATCCTCCTGTATTGGGGCTTTGCGGACAGACTTCCCAGCAGCGTTTTCATTGTCTGCCCCGCGGCGTAAATATCGGAGCGGAAATCGGTCTGGGAGAAGCCGTACTGCTCGGGGGGAGCAAAACCCTCCGTGCCGAGACAGCGCGTGTCCTTGTCCCTGTCCTCCCTGACGAAACGGGCGGCTTCAAAGTCAATGAGCCTTATGCTGCCGTCCTTACACAGCAGTATGTTTGAGGGCTTTATATCCCGATGTACAATACCGAGACTATGTATAAACTCCAGCGCGGAGCAAAGCTGTATCATAATATCCACAGCCTGCTTTTCGGATACATTGGTGTGCGCAAGACTTTTCCCCTCGATATATTCCTCGCATACAACGGTCTTTCCGCAGCATATCTCCGCCGAGTATATCTTCGGCAAAAAACGCGAGGGATTGTCTTTCAGCGTTTGAAATACGGCACATTCGGAGTATGCCGTGCGGCGAATGATTTTTTCCGTGTCGCCGACAAGCTCCACCATACCGCGCTCCGACGAGCGTATTATTTCCGTCTGCAAAGCCTCACCCCCGTTTCAGCACAAAAACAGGACACAAAAGCTTTCGGGATTTGTGTCCTGTTCCCAAATTATACCGTTTGTACAGCCGATGTTATTCCTCCTGACGGCTGAAATTCTGCAGCAGCTCGTCCAGCATTCTCGCCTGACCGCTGAGCTCCTCGCTGGAAGCGGCGCTTTCCTCGGCGGTAGCGGCATTTCTGCGCGCAACGTCCGCAATAGCCTCCAGCTTTTCGTTTATCTGTATTATCTCGTCGCTCTGCGCCCTGCAAGCAGCGGAGATGTTGGTCACAAGCTTGTTTACGCTTTCCGCCTTTTCCGTAACAGCCTCAAGAGAAGCGGCGGTCTCGTTGGCGATCTCCGCGCCCTTTGAAACAGCCTCGGCAGTGCTGCGGATAAGCTCGGTGGTGTTCTTGACCGCCTGCGCGGATTTTGAAGCGAGATTTCTTACCTCGTCCGCAACAACGGCGAAGCCCTTGCCTGCCGCGCCTGCTCTTGCCGCCTCCACAGCGGCGTTAAGGGCGAGTATATTGGTCTGGAACGCAATATCGTCAATTGTCTTGACTATCTTTTCGATCTCCACGGACATCTCCGTTATCTCGGACATGGAAGTCAGCAGCTCCTTCATGCTGACATTGCTGTTTGCAACACATTCGCTTGTCTGATTGGAGTAATCAAGCGCCAGCTGCGCGTCGGAGGAGTTGGAGCCCACCTGCTGCATAAATTTGTCCGCTATCTCGGACATCTCGTCTACGGTGCGGGACTGCTCTCCGGCGCCCATAGCAAGGGAGGACGCCGTTTCCGCAACATTGTCCGAGCCCAGCGTTACTTGCGAGGACGCATTGTTTATGCCGTTTATGACCGCGCCCACAGATTCGGATATCTCCGAAATGGACTCCTTGATGGAAATAAAATCTCCCACATACTGCGCATTGAACTGTGCTTCGAAATCTCCGGCAGCCATGCGCGAAAGATTAGCGGAAATATCATCAACGTAGGATTTGAGCGCCGTGTTTGTGGCGGCAAGATTGATACAAAGCTCGCCTACCATATCGTTGCCGTTATAATGGGGCGCATAGCTCAGGTCGCCGTTAGCCATGCTCCGCGCCGCAGTCTGAAGCTCGCGGATAGGCTTGAGACAGCGCCTTACAAGAACGGTGCCCAGCAGAAGAATGATGATGACCGTCGGAGCAAACGTGCAGAAATAGTAAACGCGCAGACTTTTCAGATTTTGAGAAAATACGCTCAGTTCAACGGAATATCCGAGAGTCCAGCCCGTGTTGGGCAGAACGGCAGTCGCCACCGCCTTGCTCTCTCCGTCGTAATCCTTTATAAAGATGAATTTGCCGTCCTCAAACTGCTTGCCGCTGTATGAGTCAATATCGAATATATTGGTAAAAATGCTGTTTTCTCCGTCAACAACGGGAAGATAAGCTTCGTTTTTGTGAACGAGGATATTGCCGTCTCCGTCCGCAAGGAAAGGATAAGCGCCGTCGCTGATATTAATATTGCCGCACGCCTCAATAAGCTGGTCAAGATAAACGTCCGCACCCGCTACACAGTAAAGTGCGCCGCTGTCGTCGTAGGCAGCGCAGGCAACGGTAACTATCATCTTGCCCGTCAGATAGTCTATGTACGGCGAAGTGCAGACAGGCTCGCCGCCGGCTGCCACCGCCGTGAGATACCAGTCGCGCTTTGTAACGTCAAAATCCGCAGGCAGGTCAACGTCCGTGGTGAAAATGGTGCGGTTTTCGGGGTAGGCTGTGTAACACTCGTAAGCCACTCCGCCCGAATTATTTTTGGTAGTTATCATCAGCTGCTGAACGTCGCTGCTGTCGGGCTTGACAGACGCCACAGTCCTCGCGGCGTACAAAATATTGGTCTCCTGCTCGGTTATCCAGCTGTCCATATTGCCCGCTTCGTATGAAATATCGGAAGTTATGCGCTTCTCGCTTTCCGTGTATATTATCTGTCTCGATATAATATATCCGGAAAGAGCCGATATTATCATGATCGCCATCATCAGAATACAGATATAGATCAGAAGCCTTTTATCCAAACCCATTTTTCTTTTTATTTTCATTATGATACCCTCCATAAGGACATAATATATTACTAATATCATATCACAAAATAAGTAATTTGTAAATAGTTTTTTCAACAAAAATAAACTTTATTTTGTAACAAATGTACAAAACGCGGTACAAAAACGTACCGCGTAAAGCATTAATTTCTTCTGAACATCTGGAATACCAGAAGTATGGCAGCGAACACCAGATTATATATTATGGTAACGAGCACCGTCAGCTCAGAGAAAGATTTCAGTATCACCATGGCAAGGCAGATAAGTATGCCCAGCAGCACCGCCACCGCTTCAATAGCGATACCCACGGAGACCGTGCCCTTCATGCTTCGGCAGCTAAGGATAAGAGAGGCAAACGCCGCGAAGCGTCCCGAGCAGGCAAGAGTGGTTTTCGCGCGGGGCTGATATGCAACGGTCTCCTCAAATTCGTTCTGCATTCTGAAAGGCAGCAGCTTGATGTATTCGGGGGAGATGTCGAACAGCTCCGACAGATTGTTTATGGTAACAAGGGAATCCACCGTGCGGATAACGGAGTAAACGCCGTCGCGCTGCAGATTTGACAGAGCCTGCTTTACCTCAATGGAGGGCGTAAGCTCCACAATGAACATGGCGGAAAGCTCGCCCGAAATGGAGAGGTATACGGCAAATTTGCCGCCGCCTGTGTATTCCTTTTCCTTTGAAGCCGCAGGTATGCCCTCAATGCTGTGATTTATCATAAGCTCGCGGTTTCCCAGAAGCACCCTCTTGTTGTTTATCCAGCCGCAAAGACCCATGGAATCCTCAAAAATGTAGCTTTCAACGGGATTGAGCAGCTCCGTCTTTCCTGCGATTATATCGTAGAACATATTCTTGAGTATGCTGCCCGACTGATTGGTAAGACTTGCCGCTTCAACAATGGCTTCGTCGATGCGCGTCTCGGAAAATACCTTTATGGCGGCAAGATTGACGCTGCCCTGAGGGAAAAGCTCCGCCGCGTCGTACAGTATGCTGTTTGTATCGGCAAATTCCTCAACAGCCTCATATCCCAGAACAGCGCCCTGCAGCTCGGAATTTTTCAGATCG